>CANQPF010000015.1 GCA_947625665.1 uncultured Clostridia bacterium
ATTTATATTTCTTTTAGTATAACTAATCATTCATAAAATTCACCACCTTTTGTTTTAGATTTTATTTGTTTGGGATTTTTAAGATAAAAAAATATTGAAAAAAATAAACTATAATAGATATTCTATTACAGTTTATTTTTTTTGTAAAGAATTTTTCATCGCAATTTTCGACAAAACTTTTATTCATTTTTTTGTTTGTCTGCAAGTTTTAATTCAAAATAAAATTCAACTCCATTTTCTTTATTAACTACTCCATAATCATTTCCATAGTTGTTCATAATTGCTTTTACAAATGCTAGGCCTATTCCTATTCCTCCATCTTCTCTATTTCTTGATTCATCAGCTTTGTAGAATCTATTCCAGACACGTAATCTTGTCTCTTTATCTAGCTTATTTCCTGTGTTGAATATCGCAATTCTAACTTTATTTTCTTTTTTATTAACTCTATTAGAAATCTTTATCAATTTTTTTCCATCAATTTCTTTAACATTTTTGATTGCATTTGTAAAATAGTTTGTTATAACTTGCTCTATATAAAAGTCATCTGCAAAAGTATATACTTCTTTGTCATCCTTAAAGTTAATCTCTATATTTTGTTCTTCTAACATTACTTTTGATTTTCTAACAACTTCCTTTTCTAGTTCAACAATATTAAATTTAGAATTATTAAATTCTCTTTTTCCGTATTCTAATTTCATAAGCTCTAATAATTGTTTTACCAATTTATCCATTTTGTTAGTTTCATCTAAAATAACTTCAGCATAAAATTTTCTATCCTCTTCACTTGTATTAACATTTTCAATTAGTCCTTCACTATATCCCTGTATCAAGGCAATCGGTGTTTTTAACTCATGAGAAACATCTGATATAAAATTTGTTCTCATTTCATTTATTTTTGATTTTTCTTCGACATCTTTTTCTAATTCTATGTTTGTATCTTTTAATTGTTTTATAGTTTTTTCTAGTTTGTCTGACATAGAATTAATACTTTTACCTAATTCATTTATTTCGTCATCTTCATCAGTTATTCTATATTTATGACTAAAATCTAAATTAGACATTTTTTTAGCTATATCGTTTAATTCTAGAATTGAACCTGTAAATTTTCTAGATATTACTATAACTATAATTGCTGCTATTAAAATTGTTATTCCAGCAATCATATATAAAAAATTATTTGAAATCTTAACACTTTCCTGAATAGAATTAATTGGAATTCTGACATATAATTTATATCCATTATCCAATTTTGCACTTAACAACACATATGTAAAATTATTTCTAAAATCTTGAACTCTAGTAATAGTCATTTTATCATTTTTCTCTAAGACTTTTCCTTCTGTGCTATCCCTATTTTTTATTCCTAATTGATAGAATGTAGCATAGAAATCTTTATTAGAAGTATAAATACATTCATCTGATAGACCTTTTATCAATATATCAAAATCATTTCTTATCGCAATTTTCTCCAATTCCGAATCTAAATCTATACTATAATCCTCATTCTGATAATAATTGTTAACTTTAGAATAAACAAATTTTAGCTGTCTTTCTTTACTATACGTATAAAATGTTTCTAATACAGTATTATTTAAAATTACTAAAGATACAATTATCAATAAAATAGTAATTGATAAAGTAAGAAATAATTTAACTCTTATTGATTTTAGTCCAATTTTAACCTTTTTTATAAAATCTTCCATTCAATTCTCCTACTTTATTTCAAATTTATATCCTATCCCTCTTATAGTTTTAATGTACTTTCCTTTCTTTCCTAATTTGTGTCTAATCTTTTTTATATGACTGTCTATAGTTCTTGAATCTCCATAATAGTCATAGTTCCAAACATTATTTAAAATTTTATCTCTTGATAGAGCAATATTTTCATTCTCTACTAAGTATGTCAATAATTCATATTCTCTTAAGCTTAATTCTATTTGTTTTTCATCAACTTTAACTGTTCTACCATCTTTATCAATTTCAATTCCACCAAAATTTTTAATTTCTTTTTTGAAGCCTTGTGCTCTATTTAATATAGCTTCAACTCTTGCTACTAATATTTTGGGGCTGAATGGTTTAGAAATGTATTCATCTACACCAAGTTCAAATCCAAATAATTCATCTTGTTCCTCTCCTCTAGCTGTTAGCATTATTATCGGTACTTTAGATTCCTGGCGAATTTGCCTTAAAACAGACCAACCGTCTAGTTTAGGCATCATAACATCTAATAATATTAAACTTATTTTTGATTTATTCTTTTCAAATACTTCTATGGCCTTTTCACCATCTTCTGCTTCTAATATTGAAAAGCCTTTTACTTTTAGGAAATCTTTAATAAGCTTTCTCATTCTAGCTTCATCATCTACAACCAAAACCACATTATTTTCCATATTTAATTCTCCTTTTCCTAGATGCTATTATACATTGATTTTATGTCTATTTGGTGAATTTTTCTAATTTTTTATGTGTACAATTTCTGCATTCTCTGCAAGTTTTATATTTTCTTCTCTTACTATTTGCATTATTTTATAATTAATTCTTTCTCTTTCTTTTAAATACATCTTGTAATCTATAGATTCTGTAAAACTTGAAATCATTATCTCAATTGCATTATCAATAATTTCTTCAAAGCCTATAATAATAGTATCATCATCAATTTGCTCATGGTTTAAAAGAATTTTCTTTATTTTTTCCATTAAAGTTTGAACTTTTTCTAGTGGCGTATTAATATCTAAATATAATCTTGTTCTATATCTTCTTTGCTCCATCCTGCTCCAGTTTTCAACCGAAGAATTCGAAATAATGGAGTTCGGTACATTTACAATTGAATTTTCAAAAGTTCTTACTCTTGTACACCTGAAGGTCATTTCTTCAACAGTTCCTTCTATTGTTCCCATTTGAATCCAGTCACCTACAACAAATGGCTTATCTAATAATAACATTACTCCACCAAGCAAATTTTTTGCTGTATCTTGAGCTGCTAAAGTTACTATAATACCACCTACTCCAAGTCCTGCAAGTAAAGAGTTTATGTTATAACCTAATTCTGTAATTATAATTATTGTTGCTCCTATATATATTATACATCTTATAACCCTTAGAGCCATATTTAGCATGCCTTCGTCAACTTTTCGACTTTTTCTATTTCTTATTTTTTTAGCAATAGTTGCTTTTTGAGAAAAGGTCATTGCTAAACCTCTAGCAAAAACAATTGTTGTAATTATTTTAAATGTTTTATTAACTATTTGGATTACACTTTCTTGCAAATTATATATATCTTTTGTAAATAATATTGCTAAATATATCCCAAAAATTTTAAAAAATAATTTAAGCGGATTATAAAAAGCACTTTTCTTTATCTTTTTAGGATCTTTTACTCCTATTTTTACTGTTTTTACTAATAAAAATGCAATCCCTGAACTCAACATCCAAAAAGCTACTATTATAAGTATTCCTGTAGCAAATCTAGCCAATGGATATGTTTCTAATTCTTCTATAAAATCTACAATTCCTTGCATTTGCATGTCTCCTTTTTATTTTTCTTATGTGTTTATATTATCCCATGTAATCTCTTAATTTTTTGCTTCTACTTGGATGGCGTAATTTTCTTAAAGCTTTTGCTTCAATTTGACGTATTCTTTCACGTGTAACTTGGAATTCTCTACCAACTTCTTCTAGTGTACGTGCTTTTCCATCTTCTAATCCAAATCTTAATTTTAATACTTTTGCCTCTCTTGGAGTTAAAGTATTCATTACTTCTTCCAATTGTTCTTTCAAAAGAGTATATGCTGCTGAATCATGTGGAGCTGGGGCATCTTCATCTTTTATGAAATCACCTAAATGACTATCTTCTTCTTCACCAATAGGTGTTTCTAAAGATACTGGGTCTTGTGCTATCTTCTGAATTTCCATTACTTTTTCTACAGGTATTTCCATTTCTTCTGCTATTTCTTCTGGAGTTGGCTCTCTACCTAATTGTTGCAATAAATGTCTTGAAGTTCTTATTAATTTATTAATAGTTTCAACCATGTGAACTGGGATACGAATTGTTCTTGCCTGATCTGCTATCGCTCTTGTTATGGCTTGTCTTATCCACCATGTTGCATAAGTACTGAATTTAAATCCTTTTGTATAATCAAATTTTTCTACAGCTTTAATAAGCCCCATATTTCCTTCCTGGATTAGATCTAAGAATAACATTCCTCTTCCCACATATTTTTTTGCAATACTAACAACAAGACGTAAATTGGATTCTGCTAATTTTTGTCTAGCCTCTTCATCTCCATCCAATATTCTCTTTGCTAAATCTAATTCTTGTTCGAATGTTAATAATGGAATTCTTCCTATTTCTCTAAGATACATTCTAACAGGATCATCTACATTTATACCTTCATAATTTGTATCTGTAATATCCGTTATTTCTAGCTCTTCTACTTCTTTTAAATCTTCTACATCTGGTTCTTCTTCAAAATCATCTTTTAATAAACTTACTCCCATCTCTTCGAACGCATCAAATACTTTATCTATTTGATCTGGTTGAACATCATCTAATTCCTTAGCCAAATCACCGTATGTTATTTTTCCCTTTTCTTTAGCTTTTGCTAAAATATTAGAAACTTTATCTTTTTTTAGTTTTTTAACCTCTTCGCTTTCTTCTACTTCTTTCTTTTCTTCATTCTTTGAATCCTTATTTTTTTCTTCTTTTACATTTTCTAACATTTCCATTAATCTTTGCTTATCTTTTTTTCTAATTGTTTCTTTTTTTTCTGTTGTTTTATTTTTAGGCTCTTCTTTTGATGTTTCTTTCTTTTTAGATTCTTTTTTTGGTGCTTCTTTACTTTTCGTTTCTTTTTTTTCTGTAGTCTTCTTTGCTACAGTTGTTGCTTTTTCTTTCTTTTCTTTAACTTCTTCTTTTTTACTCATCAATTTCACCCCTATTTGATTCTTACTAATTTTACAATGATGTCTTTTAATTCTTTTTCATATTCTTCTTTCTTTGCTTCATCTTCTTCAGTTTTTATTAAATTAATTAAATCATATTTCCTTTGATTTAATTTTTCTTTTTCGTACGCTAACAAAATATCATCAATTGCTTTTTCCTTATCTTCTATTTCATAATCATCCATCATAATTTTTGTTACATGACTTTGTTCTTCTTCATTCAATTCATCTAAAAAAGTATTAATATTAATATCTCCTTTTTCGTATTCTTCATACAATTTTATCGCAATTTGTTTATTTATTTGACTTTGATAGTCTTCTTTTTTTATGTTTTGTTTTATAATTTCATAAATCGAACTATCTCCTGTCAATAGTAACGAAATTATAGTATTTTCTCTATTTATTATGGCTTTTGATACATTTTCTTTATGTTCTATGGTTTTGTTGCTTATTACTTTTTTGTTTTCGTTTAGCTTTGATTTATCGTTAGATTTTGTATAAGTTAATTTATTTACTTCTGCATATACTGCTTCTCTAGAAATATTATATGCTTTTGATATTTTTTCTATATATACTTCTCTCTCTATTGAACTATCAATATTTGCTATCAACTTGGCAATTTCTTTTAAAAATTTTATTCTGTCATTTGTATTTTCTATATTTAATTTTTTCTTTAAATTTTTCACTTTAAATTCAATAACAGAAATCGCTCTATCCATTACCTTATTGAATCTAGCACTTCCTAATTTTATTACATATTCGTCCGGATCTTTTATAAACCTATCTGGATTTTCTGGATCTCTTGCTCCATCCATTTGTAATATTCGAATATCGCATCTCATTTTTTGTAAAATATTTATAGATCTATTTATTGCAGTTTGTCCAGCCTCATCAGAGTCAAAACTAAGTATTATTTGTTCTGTATTATTTCTTAACAGATATCCTTGATTTTCTGTTAAAGCTGTTCCTAATGCTGCAACAACATTATTTATTCCCCTTTGATGTAATGAAATAACATCCATATATCCTTCTACTACTAATAAACGTTTTTTTATATCATGTTTTTTTGCAACATTTAATCCAAATAAATGCCTTCCCTTGCTATATACAATGTTTTCTGGTGAATTTATATATTTAGGTTTAGAATCATCTAACACTCTTCCCCCAAAAGCAATTATTCTTCCTCTTACATCACATATAGGAAAAATTAATCTTTTTCTATATCGGTCTATATACTTTCCTTTTTCATTTTTGTTTACTAGTCCAGACTCTAATATTTCTGGTTCTTGAAATCCTTGTTTGGTTAATTCTTGATATAATTCGTCAAAATTTCCTGAATATCCTATTTTGAATGATTTCAAGGTTTCGTTGGATAACTTTCTCTTTTTTACATATTCTTGTGCTGGTTTTGATACTGGCTCATAAAGTCTTTTATGATAAAACTCTGCCGCAAATTCATTTACTTTATATACTTTACTCTTAAACTCTTCTCTAGCTGTATCAACATTGTTCTCTAATACAGGTAAAGTTATATTTGCTCTTTCAGCTAATACTTGTATTGTTTCAAAAAAACTATAACCATTTATCTTGCTTACAAAAGAAAAGACATCTCCACCTACTCCACATCCGAAACAATGAAATATTTGTTTATCTGGCGAAACTGAAAAAGAGGGAGATTTTTCATTGTGGAATGGACATAATCCAAAGTAGTTTCTTCCACTTCTCTTTAGTGTAATATATTGTGCAATGACTTCAACTATATCGTTTGATTGTCTTACTTCATCAATAATTTCACTACTGTACCTTGCCACATTTTACCTCTCTTTCTTACATTTTATCCATAATTATATTATTCGACATATTTTACATAAATCCTGCTTCTTAACAAAAAAAAGCAACTTAAATTTAATTTTTAAGTGCTTTTTTATTTAATAATATCATTTTCCATAATATGCATCTTTTAATATTTGCTTTAATTCTTCAACTAGTGGTACTCTTGGATTTGCAGTTGTACACTGATCTTCGAAAGCTCTATCTGCTAGCATATCAACTTTAGATAAAAATTCTTGTTCATCCACTCCTGCCTCTTGGAAAGATTTAGGTATATTTAAATGTTCATTCATTTCTCTTACTCTATTAATTAAACTATCAATAAGTTCTTCTGTTGTTTCTCCTTTTAATCCTATTCTTTTAGCCATATTAGCATATTGTTTATCTGCTATAAAATATTCGTATTTTGGAAAAGAAACAAATTTAGTTGGAAGAGTTGAATTATATTTTATTACATATGGCAATAAAATTGCATTTATTCTTCCATGTGGTAAGTGAAATTCACCACCTATTTTATGTGCTAATGAATGGTTCACTCCTAAAAACGCATTTGTAAATGCCATTCCTGCGATTGTACTCGCATTGTGCATCTTTTCTCTTGCTTCCTTATCATCTCCATTATCATAAGCCCTCTCCAAATATGTTGTAACTAATCCAACTGCTTTTTCTGCAAGCGCATTCGTAAAATCTGATGCCATATTTGAAACATATGCCTCTAATGCATGTGTTAGTACATCCATTCCAGTATCTGCTGTTACTGATTTTGGTAAACTCATAACAAGTTCAGGATCTACTATTGCCACATTTGGAGTCAACTCATAATCTGCTAACGGATACTTTTTATTTTTCTCCTTATCTGTGATTACCGCAAATGATGTCACTTCTGAACCTGTTCCTGATGTTGTAGGTATTGCTACCATTTTACAATGTGTACCTAATTTTGGAAATTTATAAGTACGTTTTCGTATATCCATGAACTTCAATTTTAATCCTTCAATATTTGCATCTGGATGTTCATAAAATAACCACATTCCTTTTGCTGCATCTATTGGACTTCCTCCTCCTAATGCTAATATAACATTAGGTTTAAATGTCTTCATAGCTTCGACACCTTTCTTTATTGTGTCAAAAGAAGGATCTGATTCTACATCACTAAATATTTCTATGTGTACTTGATTTTCTCTTTTTCTTAAATGATATATAATTTTATCGACATACCCTAAATCAAGCATTCCTTGATCAGTTACTATAAACACTTTTTCCATATCTGGCATTTTTTCTAAGTACGCTATTGAACCTGCTTCAAAATATATTTTTTCTGGAATTTTAAACCATTGCATATTAACTCTCCTTTTCGCTACTCTTTTTATATTAATTAAGTTTACTGATGATACATTTGCTGTTGTTGAATTTCCTCCAAATGAACCACATCCAAGTGTTAATGATGGCATATTTGTGTTATATATATCACCAATTGCCCCATGCGTTGATGGAGAGTTTACTATGATTCTTCCTGCTTTCATTTTCTCTGAAAATTTTAAAATTGTATCTTGATTTTCTGAATGTATAACTGCTGAATGTCCAAGACCTCCAAATTCAAGTAATTGCTCTGATTTATTTATTCCCTCTTGTTCATTTTCTACTATATAATATGTCAAAATCGGACTAAGTTTTTCTCTTGAAAATGGATAATCTTTTCCAATTCCTTCTTCATACACTACTATAACTTTTGTTTCTTTAGGTATTTCAAAACCTGCGTTTTTTGCTATATTATAAGGACTTTGTCCTGGTATTGATGATTTCAGTTTGTATCCATTTTCTTCTGTATAATCAAACATTGTTTGTTCTAATTTTTTCTTCTCTTCTGGACTAACAAAATAACATCCTGCTTTTCTCATTAAATCTTCAAATTCCAAATATATATCTTTATCAACTATAACTGCTTGCTCAGATGCACATATCATTCCATTGTCAAAAGATTTAGACATAACTATATCATTTACTGAAGTTTTTAATTTTGCAGTTTTATCTATATAACATGGAACATTTCCTGGTCCAACTCCTAAAGCTGGTTTTCCACAGGAATAAGCTGTTTTTACCATTCCTGTTCCACCTGTTGCTAGAATTAGATTTATATCAGGATGATTCATAAGCATTCTTGTTGCTAATATACTTGGTTGTTCTATCCACAAAATACAATTTTCAGGAGCTCCAGCTTCTACCGCTGCTTCTCTTAATATTTCTGCTGCTCTACTACTACATTTTTGAGCAGATGGATGGAATCCAAATATTATAACATTTCTTGTTTTTGCTGATATTATTGATTTGAACATTGTTGTAGAAGTAGGGTTCGTTACTGGCGTTACTCCTGCAATTATTCCTACTGGTTCTGCTATTTCGTAATAATCTTCTTCATTATTTTCATTTATTATCCCAACTGTTTTTTCATGTTTTATACTGTGATAGATATACTCTGTTGCAAACATGTTCTTTGTAATCTTATCTTCATATACCCCTCTACCAGTTTCTTCAACAGCCATTTTTGCCAATTCCATATGGTGTTCTAACCCTGCCATTGACATAGCTTTTATTATTTCATTAATTTGCTTTTGGGATAATTTCATATATTCTTGTGATGCTATTTTAGCCTTTTCAACTAATTCATCAATCATTTCTTTCGTTTTTTTCTCTAGTTCCTGATCTTGATTTTCTGACATATTTTTAACTCCTTTTTTATCTTTAGTCTTCCCAATAATATTATATATTATCAAGATTTTTTGTCAAGAAAAAAGAATTAAACTTTTCAATTTAATTCTTTTTTCTTGGTTATCATTTATACAAATATTTTTGTGGATTTACTGCAGTTCCATCAATTCTTATTTCCAGATGTAAATGAGCTCCTGTTGAATTTCCTGTGCTTCCTACTGCTGCTATAATATCACCAGCTTTAACTTTTTGTCCTACATTTACATACATCTTACTTGTATGTGCATACCATGTTTCAATTCCATTTCCATGACTTACTTTTACAAGATTTCCATAAGATCCACTATATGATGCATTTGTTATAGTTCCGTCTTGTACTACTTTTATTGGTGTTCCTGATGGACATGCTATATCAAGTCCTGTATGTGAAGATTTTCTTATAGAGCTATTTACTCCAAATCTTGAAGATATTACTCCCTTTACTGGTGTATATGCTAATTTTATACCATTTACAACTGGCATTGCATTTATTCTTTCTTGCTCTTCTTTAGCTTTTTGCTCTGCTACTAATTTTTCTGTAACAGCACTTGTTATATTTTCTTTAGCTTCTTCAACTGCATTAGTTTTAATCTTTTCAGGATCCTCTGTATACTTTTCAATAATGCTTAAATCTACTTTTTCGCTGTCTTCTTTTTTCTCTTCTTTTACTTCTTTAACTAGACTTTCAGCATCATCTAATGTATTTACAGAGTCTACTGCTACATCACTTAATGCTATTTCATAATATTTATATGTTATATCCATATTTTCTTGAATTTCTTCTACTATTTTATCCTCATTTGATTCCTCTTTTCTGCTTACAAGTCCAAATTCATACTCAGGCTCTTTACTGCATACTATTGAATCAATATTTTCTTGTTTATCATTTGTGTCTATAACTGCTGCCTTTACCTCATCTTCTAAAGATTTTCTGCTGTTAATATATCCAACTTTTTCCCCAGAAATAGTTACTATATATGATGGTTTAAATTTTATAAGCACAAACGTTATCATTATAAAAGCACCAATTGACATTATACCTAGTAGTTCTATTCCTTTTTTTGTATAAAATTTAAGTCTCTTGTTTAAAATATATTTCATCTCCTATCTTTACAAAATTTTGATTTTTTTTTTAGCACGAATGTTATTATACCATATATTATCTCCGATTGCAAATTATGTATACCTATTTTTGCAGGTTTTAATCAATTTAAATGTTTTTTTACATAATAATTCCCTGTTTATTACTATTTTTCTCCCGTTTTCTTCCTGTTACTCCTATTTTCTCCATTTTTCTATGTGGTCCATTTTAGAATTTTTATATTTTAATATTAAACTTTCAATATTTCAATATATTATATTCATAACTAAAAAATCTTAATACTCAAATATATTATATATAAAACTAAAAAAGTCATGTAAATATTTTATTTTACCATATTTCTAAATATGTTTTATATTTACTTATATGTTTTTGTTTTATATTTCGGTTTCTGTAAAATTAAACTCTTCGGTGCTATATTTAAAAAAATTAGTAGTAGAAGGAGTTGTAAATATGGCAATAGACTATAATGTAATAGGAGAAAGATTAAAAAAAGCACGTCTTGCAAAAAAACTTACTCAAGAAGATTTAGCTGAACAGGTTGATATTTCTGTTGCTTTTTTAAGTAGAGTTGAAAGAGGTAGTTCTCATATCAATCTTAAAAGATTAAATCAAATATGTAATTTATTGGATGTTTCTGAGGGATATATTTTAAATGGAACTTCTAGTGATTCATCAGAATATTTAAATAAAGAATTTAATGAACTTTTAAAAAATTGTTCACCAGAAAAGCAAAAAATGATTTACAATGTTGCTAAAGCAATTGCAGAATCAGAATAATCGTGTTATAATTCATAAACAAGGATGTTGAAGAGGGTGATATTATGTCTAAACGTAAAGATTTTGAAAATCAATTATCAAATAATGGAGAATTTAAAAAGTCATCAAATGATTCTAACTATGACTGGTCTTTTTTAGATAAACCTCAAAAACCTAGGTGGACCGTAAATTTAAGTAACGATAATGAAGGAGAAAATCATGCAGTAAATCTAACTTCAATTTTTCAGGCTTGTAATTCAAACACAATTGATGTAGAAATAGAAGGTATGTATACTACAAAATATGGTTCTACTGAAGTATATCTTAAATTTGGTTCAGAAGAAGATAGAAGCGAATTTAGTAAATATATTTTTGGTATTGATTTATTTAATTATCAAGAACCAGAAACTGGTGACTTAATACTTTAAAATTATAAAAGACATCTTAGAAATTATATTTCTAAGATGTCTTTTGCTCTATCCACATCAGCTTGAGATGCATCTGACACCTCCTCTAACTGATACTTTTTATCTAATTTTTCCCATTTAAATTTTCCCATACTGTGATATGGTAATATCTCTACCTTCTCTACTGTTTTTAAACTGTTAATAAATTCTTTTAATTTAATTAAATCTTTTTTATCATCTGTATATCCTGGCACTAATACTTGTCGAATCCACATTTTTATATTATTTTCACTTAAATACTTTGCAAATTCTAATTCATTTTCATTAGAAAACCCAACTAATTCTTTGCATTTCTTACTGTCAATGTGCTTAATATCTAATAAAACTAAATCTGTTAATTCCAATAATTTTTTTATATCGTCATTAATTTTTACCATTCCTGATGTATCAATACAAGTATGTATTCCTTCCTCTTTTAGTCGTTCAAATAATTCTATCAAAAATTTTGCTTGTAAAAGTGGCTCTCCACCTGTAACTGTCACTCCCCCATTAGGCATTATATAATTTTTATATTTTTTTATTTGTTCAATTATATCTTCTACTAATCGAATTTCTCCCTTACTTGAATCCCAAGTGTCTCGATTATGACAATACTTACATTGCAAGTTGCAACCTTGCATAAATAGGACGAACCTTAGTCCAGGTCCGTCCACAGTTCCCATTGTTTCTATTGAATGGATTCTCCCTTCCATATTACGCCTATTCCTTTCTACAAAATAATTAGTTTAAAAATTTAGTATTTTGTAAATCAGGTAAACTAATTATATTTTTTCATGTATTGTTCTATTTATTACATCTAATTGTTGTTCTCTTGTTAATTTTGTAAATTTAACTGCATATCCAGAAACACGAATTGTTAATTGAGGATATTTCTCAGGGTGCTCCATAGCATCTTCTAATAAACTTCTATCAAATACATTTACATTTATATGATGAGCTGTTTGTCTAAAATATCCATCTAACATATTAACTAAATTATTTACTTTGGTTTTTTCAGTTTTTCCTAATGTTGAAGGTGTTATTGCAAAAGTATATGAAATTCCATCAGATGCTGCATCAAATGGTAGTTTTGCAACTGAATTCATTACTGCTAATGCTCCATTTACATCTCTTCCATGTAATGGGTTTGCTCCTGGTCCAAATGGCTCTCCTGCATCTCTTCCGTCAGGAGTATTTCCTGTTGCTTTACCATATACCACATTTGATGTAATTGTTAAAATTGATAAAGTGTGTTCTGCGCTTCTATATGTTTGATGTTTCTTTAATTTTTTTATAAATGTTTTTACTAATTGTACTGCTATTTCATCAACTCTGTCATCGTCGTTTCCAAATTTAGGGAAATCTCCTTCTACTTCATAATCAATAGCAAGACCTGTTTCATCACGAATAACTTTTACTTTAGCATATTTTATAGCTGATAATGAATCTGCTACTACAGAAAGTCCAGCTATTCCACAAGCCATTGTACGATGTATGTGTCTATCATGTAATGCCATCTCTATTGCTTCATATGAATATTTATCATGCATATAATGAATTGTATTTAATGCTTTTATATATATTTTTGCTACATAATCCATCATTGTATCAAACTTATCCATAACTTCATCATATTCTAAATATTTAGATGTGATAGGATCATATTTTGGAGCAACTTGTTTTCCTGATATTTCATCTCTACCACCATTGATAGCATATAAAAGAGTTTTAGCTAAGTTTGCTCTAGCTCCAAAGAATTGCATTTGTTTTCCTATTCTCATAGGTGATACACAACAAGCAATTCCATAATCATCACCTAAAGTTATTCTCATTAAATCATCATTTTCATATTGAATTGATGATGTATTAATTGAAGTTTTTGCACAAAAGTCTTTGAAAGGTTTTGGCAATCTTTCAGACCATAAAACAGTTAAGTTAGGTTCTGGTGCTGGTCCTAAATTAGATAAGGTATGTAATACACGATAAGAATTTTTTGTAACTAATGTTCTACCATCAATTCCCATTCCACCGATACTTTCAGTTACCCATACTGGGTCTCCACTAAATAATTCATTATATTCTGGTGTTCTTAAGAAACGTACTAATCTTAATTTCATTACAAAATGATCCATAATTTCTTGTGCTTCTGCTTCTGTAATTGTTCCATTTTTTAAATCTCTTTCAAAATATATATCCAAAAATGTTGATGTTCTACCAATACTCATTGCCGCTCCATTTTGATCCTTTATTGCTGCTAAATATCCAAAATATAACCACTGAACTGCTTCTTTTGCAGTCTCTGCTGGTCCAGATATATCAAATCCATAACTTTGTGCCATTCTTTTTAATGCTTCTAATGCTTTGATTTGTTCTGTTATTTCTTCTCTTGCTCGTATTATATAATCTGTAAATACATCAGCATCTAATTCTTCAAGTTCTTCTTTCTTTTTGTTAATTAATGTGTCTACACCGTAAAGTGCAACTCTTCTATAATCTCCTATTATTCTTCCTCTTCCATATCCATCTGGAAGTCCTGTTAATAAATGCGAAGATCTTGCAGCACGAACATCTGGTGTATACGCACTAAATACACCATCATTATGTGTCTTTCTGTATTTATGAAATATTTCATCTATTTCTGGATCTACTTTTCTATCATAAGCTTCACATGATTTTTCTACGATACGAATTCCACCAAATGGCATTATAGCTCTTTTTAGTGGTTTATCTGTTTGAAGGCCTACTATATCTTCTAATTCTTTTTTTATATAACCCGGAGCATGACTATCAATGGTTGAAACTGTTTTTGTATCGATATCTAAAACTGCCCCTTTTGATTTAGCTTCTTGTTTATATAAATCTAAAACTTCTTCCCATAATTTATTTGTTTTTTCAGTTGTTCCTTCTAAGAAAGAATCATCTCCTTCATACGGAGTATAATTTCTTTGAATAAAATCTCTTACATTTATTTCTTTTGTCCAATCTCCTTTATTAAACTTTTCCCATTGTTTAAAGTCCATTTTTTTCCTCCTTGTTATATAATTTATTTAATAAGTTTTATCTAATTACCAAATAGTATAATATCATAAATAAAGAAAATAAACAACTTTTATAAATCAATCTCTTTGAATAAATCTTTATTATTAGATTCAATTGTTGGATTCGCAAATGAACCAACTATCTTTAACGATTTTTTATCTAATTTATCTAAATATTCTTTCATTTCTACTGGTGTTTTTTCAACAAAAGTTCTCGATTCTTTAGAAAATAAATAATAAAATGTTTTAATTTCGGAAGTTTTTAATTTTAAAATTGAAATTAGATTAGAATAATCATCATTTTGAATTGCAACATAAGAATCTAACTCCATATTTGAAATCTCCCCAGGTGAAAACATTTTTTTAGCAATATACATAAGATATTGTACTGTTTCTAAATAATCCATTTGTTTATTATAATGTGTATATTTTTCTACATTTTTAAAAAGGAAATCCATTTTATATTTTGGAATATCTTCTTTAACAACTTCTTCATTTTTTAATATGTGTTTTTTAAAATTTTCAGGGTCACTCAACTCTTCTCTAAGCATGTTAATAACATCATTTGTATATATTCCTTTTTCGGAGTTGTCGCTATTTTTTCCTACGTAACTATATCCAAATTTTTTATCCATTTTCTCTATAGTATTTCTATCTAAAAATTCTATATTTCCGTAGTAATTTCGTAATTTCTCTTTATATTCTTCTGGAATAATTCCATAATCTAAATCAAAACAGAAACTATTGATCCTTTTTGAGGATTGAATATTGGATAAATCTGAAATCAAATTACATATATAGTTTTTTCCATCTATTTTTAAAATGGTATCCACATGTGAGATTTTACTTTCTGGATTTTGCCTCACTAAATCTGCATCAATTCCAACTCTCTTATCTTTCAATACATTAACGAATAACTCCGAAATTGACTTACAAATTCCTTTAAAGTTGCTATCTATTTTATCATCATAATGTTCTATTTTCTGGTCAATATCTGAAAATAAAAACCTTGATGATTCTCCTAAAATTTTTCCGAGCTCAATATAAATATAATAAGCTTTTTCTAAATCTGTTAAGTTTTCAGGAATATTTGCTAAAATACTTTTAACTTTATCCTCTGAAATAAGATCGTCATAAAGGTTTTGAGAAGAATTTAATATTAATTTTCCTTTTTTTGGTCGTTTAAAAAAATTAAATAAATTATTAAAAATCCCCATACTTTCACTTCTTCCTCTTTTTCTCTACGCTTTATTATATCATAACTTTATTGAAACTTAAAGTCATATTATATTTATTACACATCTAGTCATAAAAAAGTACAAGCTACATACAATTAAATTAGAACTCTATCCTTTAACATAATCAAATATTACAAAGAGTTCTATTTGACAATAAATACTTACAAAGGAGAGATTTTTATGTGGCAAACAATAAGAAAAGAGGATGTATTATCAAAATTAAGGACAAAAGAAAAAGTAGGCCTTTCAAACAATGAAGTAAAGAGAAGGCAAGAAAAATATGGTACAAATTTAATTCAAGAAAAGAAGAAAGAATCTTTATTAATAAGGTTTATCAAGCAGTTCAATGATTTTATGATAATAATTTTAATAGCAGCTTCCATTGTTTCAGCAGTTATTTCTTTTGTACAAGGTGAAAATGACTACATAGACTCTATAATTATTATCGGAATTGTTATCATAAATGCTCTTATGGGACTAATTCAAGAAACAAAGGCTGAAAAATCCATAGAAGCACTAAAAAAGTTAACACCTCAAGTTGCAAAAGTAACAAGAAATGGTATTCAAGATCAAGTTTATGCAGAAGATCTTGTCCCAGGCGATATTTTAACATTAGAAGCTGGATGTTCTGTACCTGCAGATTGTAGGTTAATAACAACATCTAATTTAAAAGTAGAAGAATCTAGTCTTACCCGGAGAAACAGAAAGTGTTTTAAAAGATGCAAATTCAATATGTAAAAAAGATGCTATAATAGCTGATATGACTAATATGGCTTTTATGGGTACACTTGTAGTAAATGGACATGCAACAGCTGTAGTAACAGAAACAGGTATGCACACCAAAGTTGGAAACATTGCAAATATGATAATGGAAGATGAAGCACCTCAAACTCCAATTCAAAAAAAATTGGATCAAGTTGGTAAAGTTTTAGGCGTAACTTGTCTTGCTATTTGTTCAATAATTTTTATTATTGGTCTAATAAAAAATGAAGATCCAGCGCAAATGTTTATGACTTCAGTTGGACTTGCAGTAGCTGCAATCCCAGAGGGTCTACCTGCTATCGTAACTATAATGTTGTCAATTGGTGTGACTAAAATGGCAAAAAAACACAGTATAATAAGAAAACTTCCTGCAGTAGAAACTTTAGGCTCTAGTAATGTAATTTGTTCTGATAAAACAGGAACATTAACTCAAAATAAAATGGAAGTAGTTGAAGTTAAAAGTACAAATTCAAACTTTGCATTAGAATTAGGAGCAATGTGTAATGACTGTGAAGTTCATATTCAAGAGCAATCTCTCAACTTTCCTAAAGAATCAGAAATATATGGAGAACCAACAGAAGTTGCAATAGTTAAATATGCTTTGAAATATGGAATAAATAAGAAAGATTTATATGAAAAAATGGAAAGAATAAATGAAATTCCTTTCGATTCAACTAGAAAGATGATGTCTACAATACACAGAAATAATGCAACTTATAGAATAGTTACAAAGGGTGCACCTGATGTTTTACTAAATCACTGTACTAAAATATATCAAAATGGAAAAATTGAAGAGATGGATTATAAAACAAAAGAAATAATAAAAAGACAAAATTTAGAAATGGCAAATAAGGCTTTAAGAGTTATTGCAGTAGCTTACTTAGATATACCACGAATTCCTTCAAAAATAGATTCTCAAAGTATAGAAAATAACTTAATTTACGTAGGTCTAATTGGAATGATCGATCCTCCTAGAGAGGGAGTAAAAGAGGCTGTTGCTCAATGTAAACGAGCAGGAATAAAAACTGTAATGATTACTGGTGACCATATAGCAACTGCAACAGCAATTGCAAAAGAGCTTGGTATTATGAGTCCAAATATATCTGGAAATACTGATAAAGCTATAACTGGAAAAGAATTAGATAGAATACCTCAAAAACAATTGGAAAAAGAAATTAAACAGTATTCAGTTTTTGCAAGAGTAACTCCTGAACATAAAGTGAGAATCGTAAAAGCTTGGCAACAAACTGGAGCAGTAGTTGCAATGACAGGTGACGGAGTAAATGATAGTCCTGCTTTAAAAAGTGCTGATATAGGAATTTCTATGGGCAAAAATGGAACTGATGTAGCTAAAAATGCATCAGATATGATATTAACAGATGATAATTTTGTAACAATTACTGAAGCTGTTAAACAGGGTAGAAATATTTATGACAATATAAAAAAAGCAATACATTTCTTAATATCTACCAATATAGGTGAAATAGTTGCTATTTTTATGGGATTAGTATTAGGATTTAAATCCCCATTAATTGCAATTCAATTATTATGGGTTAATTTAATAACAGATTCTCTTCCAGCTATTGCAATAGGTCTACAAAAACCTGATAAAGATATAATGGATAGAAAACCGATAGATTCTCGTAAAGGTATTTTTGCTGGTGGGTTAATGAGCAAAATCGTTGTTGAAGGAATTATGATAGGATTACTAACTCTAATTGCATTCAGTTTTGGAAATAAATATTATGGATTAGAAGTAGGAAGAACTATGGCCTTTATTTCAATAGGAATGCTAGAACTTATTCATAGTTTTAATATAAAAAGTGAAGAATCTATCTTCAAAACAGGAATTCTTGAAAACAAATATATTATAGGAAGTTTCATTTTAGGTACTTTTGTTCAGACAATCGTCGTAATTGTTCCTACTTTGGCTAATATTTTTCAAGTAGTTCCTCTAAATCTAACTCAATGGCTAATTACTATTGTTATTACTATTATGCCAATTCCAATAATGGAATTACAAAAGAAATTGAATAAGGATAGCAAGCCTAGAAGAATAATGTATTCAAATTTAAGTCAAAATTAGAATAGGTATAATTTTATACCTATTCTATTATTTTAACTTCAAATCCATTATCTTTAAGTATATTTAAAGCCTCATCTCTTTTAAAATATGATGGAAATATTATTTTTAGTGCACCATAGTTGTTTTCCCTGTTATTTACAACTTCTATATTTTTAATTCCAATATTATTGTTGCTTAATATAGTTGTAACTTTAGCTATCGCCCCATTTTCATCCTTAATAGAAACATCAAGCTCTGGCATTGTATTACCATTTATTTTCCTATTTACAAAACTGTCGCGAAAGTTTTTAGATTCTTCAAAGAAGTTATATATATCATCACGTTCTCCATCTTTAATTTGCTTTTTTACTTTTTCAAAAATGTCTAATAAATCATCCATTACTTTTAGAATTTGTTCTTTATTTTCATGGCAAATATTTTCCCACATAGTTGGATCAGAAGATGCAATTCTTGTAATATCTTTAAATCCTCCTGCTGCTAATGTTTTCATTGTTTCATTAACATCATCTGACTGTTTTAATAAATTAACTAATGAATATGCAACAATATGTGGTACATGACTTATTACTGCTGTTATATAATCATGCTCATCTTCATTTATAACTATTGGAATAGCTTTTAATTCTAAAACTAGTTCTTTTAATATTTCTAATGAACTTTCATTACTTTTTTTGCTTTTAACAATTATATAATACGAATTTTCAAAAAGAATTTCTTTAGAAGTTTCAAAGCCTGATCTTTCGCTCCCTATCATAGGATGTCCACCAACAAAATTAATGTCTAAATTTTTAACTCCTTCAATAATAGTTTTTTTAGTACTTCCAATATCTGTTATAACACAATCTTCTCTTACAATTCCTTCTAAAATTTTAGCATATTCAGTTATAAAACTTACAGGTGTACAAATAAAAATTATGTTGCAATCTTTAAATTCTTCATTTACTTCAGTAGTATATTTATTTATAACACCTTCTGATTGTGCTTTAATTAAACTTTCTGTATTAGTATCAAAAGCAATTATTGACTCGACTTTTGATGATTTGGATAAACTTCTAGCTAATGATCCGCCTAAAAATCCTATCCCTATTATTCCTACTTTATACATATATATTTATTCCTCACTTTGTTTACAAGATACATATAGGTATGAAAGTTACTCCCTCCATACCTACTATGTTTTATTGTCGTAGACAACAAGGTTCTAGGGTACCCACTTGCAATCTTTGATTGCATAAGTGGGTCAGGTTCTTATTTTAATTTCATTGATAATAATTTAGATATACCGTTTTCTTCCATCGTTACTCCGTACACAGAGTCTGCTACTTCCATTGTTCCCTTTCTATGTGTTATTACTAAGAATTGAGTTTCTTTTGAAAAATTCTTCAAATACTCTGCAAATCGATAAACATTTACATCATCCAATGCCGCTTCTATTTCGTCTAAAACACAGAAAGGCGCTGGATTTATTTTTAATATTGCAAATAACAATGCAATTGCTGTAAACGCTCTTTCTCCTCCTGATAATAACATCATATTTTGTAGTTTCTTTCCTGGTGGTTGTACAGTTATTTCTATTCCACATTCTAGAATATTTTTTTCATCTTCTAATTTAAGACTTGCTTTTCCCCCACCAAATAATTCTTGGAATACTTCTTTAAAGTTTTTGTTTATTTCTTTAAATTTTTCCTTAAATTGTTTTTTCATAATTGATGTCATTTCGGTTATCATATTTCTTAGTTTTGACATCGTACTTTCTAAGTCTAAACGTTGCTCACACATAAAGTCATATCTTTCCTTCAATGCTTTATATTCATCTATAGAATCAATATTTATACTTCCTAATTCTCTAATTTCTGTACGCAACTCATTTACACGTTTTTGGGTATTTGCAACATTTTCTGGTTTTCTATAATCTTCAACTCCATTAGGTGTTAATTCATATTCTTCCCACATTTTATTGATAATATCTTGAATGTTATTATCTAATTTTTCTTTTCTCACTTCTAATTTAACAATTTGAGCTTTTAAATCTTCAATTGTGCTAATTTTGTCTGTAATTTCTTGTTCTTGTTTCTCTAGTTTTTCATTTTTTTCAATTCTATCTTTTTTAAGTTTATCAATTGTTTCTCCGCTGTTTTCGACGTCTTTTTTTATTTCTTCTATTTTATCTTTTACTTCTTCAATTTGTTTTTCAATTTGCTTGTCAATTTCTTTTAGCTCTTCAATATCTTTTTGTTTATGTTCTATACTTTTATTTGCATTTTCAATATCAAGTTTAATTCTTTCTTCCATTTCTTGAATTGACATTTCACTTTCATCAAATGAAGATACTGATATTTTTAAATTTGTTATATCCTCATTTAAGTTATCAATATATTTCTGGTCATCTTTATTTAGTTCAGCAAATTCTTTTATAATTTTATTCAATTTTTCTGTTTCTTCTGCTAAATCTTTTATTTCTTTATTTATTTTTTCAGTACTTTCCTTGCATTCTTTCTTTTTATTTTCTAACTCTTCCTTTTCATTTCTTAGTTTCGCTAAACGTTTTTCTAACTTCTCTACTACTTCTTCAATAGAAACCATCTTCTGTTTTTCAGTTGCATACGTAATTTCCATTTCTTGTAATTGCTTTTCCAACTCTTTTGATTTTTCTAAAGTACTTTCAATTGATTTTTTATATTCTTCTTTTTCTTTCTCTATCTTTTCAATTTTAGATTTAAGATTTTTTATCTCTTTTTGTAGCTTTTCAATCTCTCTACCTCTACCTAAAATATTAACAGTTTTCTTTGCTATTGAACCCCCTGTTATAGCTCCTGATGGATTAATTAAATCACCTTCAAGTGTAATTATTCTAAAAGTATATCCATTTTTCTTTGCTACTTTTATAGCATTGTCCATATTATCAACTATAACCGTTCTTCCTAATAGACTAGTTATTATTTGTTCATATTTTTTACTATACTTTATTAAATCTGAAGCAATACCAATTACACCATGTTCCTTACCTTTAACCTTATCCAATTTTTTTCCTCTTACTGATGATATTGGTAAAAATGATGCTCTTCCTAAATTATTTTTTCTCAAATGTTCTACTAATTTTTTTGCATCCTCTTCTGTGTCTGTTACTATATTTTGAAGACTCGCACCTAGACACATTTCGATAGCCGTTTCATATTCTTCTGAAACTTCTATTACATTCGCAAGTACTCCATGCATTCCTTTGCCTAGTTCTTTTATTGATTCACAATCTTTTAATAAAGCCTTAACACTTCTTACATATCCTTCTTTTTCTTTTTCCGTTTCAATCAAGAATTTTAATCTAGATTCTTTAATTCTCATGTCATTTGAGGTCATTTGAATATTTCTTTCAAAATCTTGAATTTTCTTTTCTGCCTCTTCCTTCTTTTTTGACATTTCTTCTATTTGTTTAACCAATTTATTATGTTTGTTGTCAATTTCTTGGAATTGACTTGCAATGTCTGATTTTTTTATTCTACTACTATCTAATTCTGAAATATTAGATTGAATCTCTTGATTAATCTGCTTTTGTCTTTTTGAATAGTTTTCGTAATTAACATCATTTGTATTTATCTCAGATTGTAATTCATATTTTTTATCAGTATTTTTTTCTACTTTTTGTTTATGAGCTTCTATTTCTAATTCTTTTTTTGAAAGTTTTGAAGTTAATTTTTCTAGCTCTTTTTCTTTTTCTTTTAATTCTTTATCAAATTTCTCTTTATTTTGCTTTAACCTATCTTTCTTCTCTTTTCTAAGTTTCATTTCTTCATTAAATTCTTTAATTTTCTCTTTTAAATCTTCTATTTCTTTTGCAAATCGCTCTCTATTTTCTTGATTGTTTATCTTTCGAGTTTCTGCAACACTAATTTCAGAATTTAATTGTTCTATTTCTTTTTGACTTTCAAACCCAATATTAGACATTTCCTCAATTTTTTGAGTAATCTCATCTATTTCAGATTTTAATTCATCCTTTATAATCTTAGTTTTTTCTAATTTAGTTTCTTCTTCATTGCAATTTTCAGTCATTACTGTTTCATTTTCAGCAATATCTTCAAGTTCTTTTTTATATCTATTTATATTGTGAATAAATAATCCAACCTCTATTGTTTTCAATTCTTCCCTTAATGTTAAATATTGCTTTGCTTTTTCAGATTGAGCTTTTAAAGGTTCTATATTACTTTCAATTTCAGTCAAAATATCATTTATTCTTAATAGATTTAATTTCGTTCTTTCTAACTTTCTTTCTGACTCTTCTTTTCTAACTCTGTATTTTACAATTCCTGCTGCTTCTTCAAAAATATGTCTTCTATTTTCAGATTTGTTACTAAGAATCTGATCAATCTTACCTTGTCCTATTATAGAGTATCCATCACGCCCAATTCCAGTATCCATGAATAATTCAAGAACATCTTTTAATCTGCAAGGTGTTTTATTTATAAAAACTTCGCTTTCTCCAGTTCTGTAAACTCTCCTTGTTACAGTAACTTCAGTAAATTCAATTGGTAGTGTTGAATCACTATTATCAAACACTAAAGAAGCCTCTGCATATCCCAAAGACTTTCTATTTTGTGTTCCTGCAAACACTAAGTCTTGTGATTTTGAACCTCTTAATGCTTTCATACTTTGCTCTCCAAGTATCCAACGTATTGCATCTGATATATTACTTTTTCCTGATCCATTTGGTCCTATTACACTTGTTATACCTGGCATTAGTTCAATTATTGTTTTGTCTGCAAATGACTTAAATCCTTGCATTTCTATTCTCTTTAAATACATCCATTTCACCTCTTTTTGTGATTAAATACCTTTAACAATCCGATTATAGCATAATGAATGTAAAAAAACAATCTTATTTTATTCTTGAAATAACCTTAGCAATTTGTAATATAGCTCTTTGTTTTTCTGGGGTACACTTATTTAAAACTTCTTTAAAATCTGACTGTAAATATCCAGTTGTGTTCTCTACACTCCCTGTTAAAAAATAATTTAGCGATGTATTAAAAAAGTCGCTTAGTTCAACTAATCTTTTTATATTTATCGATCCTGTTCCTCTTTCTACTCTACTAATATAAGCTACAGTAACTCCAAGTTCCTTAGCTACATCCCCTTGCGTATATCCTTTACTTCTTCTTGCATCTTTTAACCTTTTTCCTACTACTTTATAGTCCATTTCAACTTTATTATTTTCTTCTTCATTTTTACCATTTAGTTTCATTTTAACTTTTTCTCCTTTCTAGAAGTAAATATAGCACCAAATGGTTAAAAAGTCAATATTGATTTTTTTGTTGAATTTATTCATAAAATATTGTATAATAGTGGTGCTTTACTTTTGAATAACTTATATTATTGCATAAGTTTTTAAAGTGAAACAAAATTTTTAAAAAAGGTAGGGGATAATTATGAGTAAGAACCAAAATGATTTCGTAAAAGAAATTACTAACATCGATGATGATTTTGCAAGATGGTACACAGACATAGTAATAAAAGCAGAATTGGCTGATTACACAGATACAAAAGGATGCATTGCAATTAGACCCTATGGGTATGCAATATGGGAAAATATTCAAGAGTATACTGATAAAAAATTTAAAGAAACTGGAATTCAAAATACATATTTTCCAGTATTAATTCCAGAAAATCTATTAAATAAAGAAAAAGATCATATTGAAGGATTTGCACCAGAAGTTGCTTGGGTAACTCAAGCTGGAGAAAACAATTTAGAAGAAAGACTTTGTATTCGTCCAACTTCTGAAACTATAATTTCTACATTATATTCAAAGTGGTTAACTTCATGGAAAGATTTACCTTTTCTATATAACCAATGGTGCAATGTTTTAAGATGGGAAAAAGAAACAAAACCATTTTTGCGTAGTAGAGAATTCTTATGGCAAGAAGGTCATACTATTCATGAAACTGCTGAAGAGGCTAAAGAAAGAACTTTACAAATGCTTGAAGTATATGCAGATGTTTCAGAAAAACTATTAGCTATTCCTGTTATAAAAGGTAAAAAAACTGAAACAGAAAAATTTGCTGGTGCTGATGAAACTTATACAATTGAATCTATGATGCATGATGGTAAAGCTTTACAAGCCGGAACATCACATTACTTTGGGCAAAACTTTTCTAAACCTTTTGATATTAAATTTCAAAATAGAGAAGGAAAAACTGAATATGCTTATCAAACTTCTTTCGGTTCTTCAACTAGATTAATCGGTTCTCTTATTATGGCTCATGGAGACAATAGAGGTTTAAAATTACCTCCAAGAGTTGCTCCAATTCAAGTCGTTGTAGTTCCAATCGCTATGCACAAAGAAGGTGTAAAGGAAAAAGCTGAAGAACTTGCAAATAACTTAAAAGAAAAATTTAGAGTTCAATTAGACGATAGAGATCAATACTCACCAGGATACAAATTTAATCATTGGGAAATGAAAGGTGTTCCTTTGAGAATTGAGCTTGGTCCTCGTGATATTGAAAATGGAAAATGTATTTTAGCAAGAAGAGATAATCAAGAAAAAATTGAAGTTGAACTTTGTGAAGTTACAACTAAAGTCAACGAAGTATTAGAAAAAATCCAAGAATCTATGTTTAATGCATGTTTAGAAAGAATGAATGAAAAAACAACCATTGCACATAACATGGACGAATTCAAATCTTCTATGGATGAAAATCAAGGTTTTGTAAAGTCTATGTGGTGCGGAAGTGCTGAATGTGAAGAAAAAATACGTGAAATCACAGGTGCAAAATCAAGATGTATGCCTTTTGAACAAGAAAATTTAGGCGATACATGTGTATGCTGTGGTAAACATGCAAATAAAATGGTAGTTTGGGGACGTCAATATTAAAATTAATTTATTGGAGATATACTTATGAATTCTAAAGTAGTTGAAAATATAAATAAAGAAATTTCTCAAGACCAATCTAATACAACTGTACAAAAAAAGAAAAAAAGAATAGATTATATAGATATAGCAAGAGGTATAACTATAATTCTAATGATTGTAGCACACAACCCAGTAAATAACTTAACTATTAAAATAATTTACTCTTTTCATCTTCCGTTGTTTATAATTGTTAGTGGAATGTTTTTTAAAGAAGATGAAAGTTTTGGCCAAATGATGAAAAAATTAGTAAAAGGTTTATTACTTCCCTTGTTCGTTGCTTTTATGGCTAAACATTTTTTAGAGTTTGCTTTTCTAGGTAAACCTTTTGAAATAAAAAAATTGTTAATTCGAATAGCCTTATTGAATGAACTTGATGTTATATGGTTTTTTCCAATTTTATTTGTATGCAAGCTATTCTTTTGGTTTATAAATAAAATATCAAAAAATGATGAAGTATTAAAATGTTTACTAAGTATTTTCTTTTCAATGTTAGGTATTTACTTTGCTTTTGAAGGTATGCTACGTTGGGATTTTGACACCTGGAAATTTGATGTATATTTAGCTGTTATTTTGTTTTTTTACATAGGATATATATTTCAAAAAACAAATACATTTAATAAAATATTACACAACTATAAATATTTACTTGTAATATTTGGAATATACCTTGTTTGTCTTAAATTTGGATATATACACTTAGCAGCTCATTCTTTTCCAAATGGAATCACTTCTTATTTAACTGCAATTTGTGGTACAATATTATTATTTAAAATTTGTATGATAATAGAAAAAGTTATATACATTCCAATATTAAATATAGTACCTAATGTCTTTAAATGGCTAGGAAAAAACTCCATGTACGTACTTTGTTTTCATTATATGGAAAGATTCCTTGTACCATATAGCAAGTTACATATTACCTCATCAACTCAAAAACTTATTATAGAAATATTAATTATCACTATTTGTGTATTTGCACTTACTTGCATACAAAAAACATCAAAGAAAATAGTTGAATCTATAAAATCTAAAAAAGCTGCTTAAACTAGGCAGCTTTTTTTAACTTTTATTAATCAAAATATTTGCTTATTTCTTCCAATCCTGAAAATTCTGATTGTCTAAAGACATCGTATGCTACTATTGCTACAGAGTTTGATAAATTTAATGAACGTAAAGTTTCTCTCATCGGTATTCTTATTGTTTTATCAATATATTTTTTTAGTGTATCTTCTGGTAATCCTTTTGTTTCTTTTCCAAATAATAAAAATACCTCCTCCATTTCCTTATAATTTGGCTCTGAATATACATGTTTTCCTTTTGTTGTAACAAAGTACATATTTTTTTCTTCCGGCTTATATTTATTTAGAAATTCATTAAAATTTGTATGTTCTTCTATTTCAAGTTTGTCCCAATAATCTAATCCAGCTCTTTTTACTGCCTTTTCAGATATTGAAAATCCTAGTGGATAAACTAAATGCAATTTTGCTCCAATTGCAGCACATGTCCTTGCTATATTTCCTGTGTTTTGTGGTATCTCTGGTTCTACTAATACTATATGTAAATTCACTTCTATACCTCCTACTTAATTGTTTATAATATTTTTTGACGTACATATTCATAAAGTACTATTCCTGTTGCTACTGATGCATTTAAGCTTTCTGTTTTTCCTGGCATTGGTATTTTTACTTTTTCATCTGCATTATTTATTATTTCCTCTTTTACTCCATTTGCTTCATTTCCAATTATAATAGCCTTTTTCTTATAATCTATCTCATAAATTGTTTTATTTGCTTTCAAACTTGTTACTACTGTTTTAAACTTGTTTGCTTTTATTTCTTTCAAAGTTTCATTAATATCTTCACATTCGACTATATTTACTCTAAAAATCGCTCCCATTGTTGACCTTACAACTTTTGGATTATATGCATCTGCAGTTCCTTTTGATACTATTATTTGACTTAATCCAACACTATCTACTGTTCTAAGTATAGTTCCAAGATTTCCCGGATCTTGAATATCATCAAGAACAACAAGCAAATCTGTATCATAGTCTATTTGATTTTCTTCTTTACTTGTTTTTTCGATAATAGCTAAGATTCCCTGAGGATTCTTAACGTCTGTTATAGTGTTAAATATTTTTTCTGTAACACATATACATTCATGTTTTGCAATTTCAAACATTAACTCCCTTGAAATTAAATCTGCATTTTCACTTTCGTCACATATTACTATTTGTTTTATATTTGCATTTTCCTGTATTGCTTCTTGTATAATTTTTATTCCTTCAATTAAATATTCTTTGCTCTGATCTCTATATTTTTTATCTTTCAATTTTTTTATGTGTTTGATAAACTCATTATCTTTGCTTGTAATTTTTTGCACTTTATTTCATTCCTTCCACTTGTTTTTATCTATATCTTTAAATTGCTTTAACTCTTGAAAAATAACCCCATCTGGTACTGCAATTCCTCCATACAGTTTGTTTGTATCTTTTCCCTTATTTATATAATGTTGTATCATATATTTAGCTGTGTGTGGCATTTGTAGAGACATTACTTCATAAGGTTCAAACCATTTTAACCTACCTTCATTACTACTTAATATTTTATCCTTATTAGTAAGTCTAGCAAAAAAATAATAATTTTGCCTTATTTCCTCATCTTTATATCTTAACGTTACATACTTTAATTGTGGTTCAGTTATATCATTTATTGTCAATCCTGTTTCTTCTTTCAATTCTCTTAATGCACATGCTTTTGCATCATTTAATTCTGGGTTCTCGAAATGTCCTCCAGCCGTTCCTATATATGAATCTTTTATTACTTTTGATCCCATTCGGTATAACATTAATATTCTTCCCTTTTCGTCATACAAATATATTGAAGTCATATTTCTTAGCTTTCCATCCATACTCTCACTTCCTTCTATACATTTATATCATAATTTTACTTATATTTCTAGATTTTTTGTTAAATATATGATATGATTAGGTTGTTTATATAAAGAAAGGATTTGATATTTATGGAAAAATCAAAAGTTTATTTTATCAAAGACATAACTCCTGAAAATATAGTCAAAATATATGAAACACTTGGAAAACATTTAGAAGGAAAAGTTGCAGTAAAATTACATTCTGGAGAACGTGGAAATCAAAATTATATAAGACCTGAAATGGTCAAAAAAATAGTTGAACATGTTAATGGAACTGTTGTTGAATGTAATACAGCTTATGACGGAGCTAGAGATACAACTGAAAAACACAAAGTTCTAATGGAAGAACATGGATGGACAAAATACTTTGATGTTGATATTATGGATGCTGAAGGTGAAGATAAAGTATTAGAAGTCCCTAATGGAAAAATAATAAATAAAAACTATGTTGGTAAAAATATTGATAACTATGATTCAATGTTAGTTCTATCACATTTTAAAGGTCATCCAATGGGTGGATATGGCGGTGCTTTAAAGCAACTATCTATTGGTGTGGCTTCTGGAAAAGGAAAAAGATTCATTCATTGTGCTGGTAAAGAAAATGGTTCTTATGAAGAAATGTTTTCAACCGATCAAATTAAATTCTTAGAAGCAATGGCTGATGCTGCAAGTAGCGTTACAAAAAAATTTGAAAATAATATTGTTTATATCAACGTCATGTGTAATATGAGTGTTGATTGTGATTGTTGTAATGTTGCTGAAGATCCTTGTATGAAAGATATTGGAATTTTAGCATCTCTTGATCCTGTTGCAATTGACCAAGCTTGCATTGATTTAGTTGTAAATTCTGATGATGAGGGAAAAGAGCACTTTATGGAAAGAGTTAATTCCAGACATGGCACACATACAATTGACGCAGCAGCCGATTTAGGAATTGGTTCTAAAGAGTATGAATTAGTTGAAATAAATTAGTTAAAT
>CANQPF010000016.1 GCA_947625665.1 uncultured Clostridia bacterium
CTACCAAAACCTAAACCTGTATATTTATCAGTATTTTTAAGAAATAGGATTTTTTAAATCCATTTAGATTTTGAGTCGTGTGCGTCTACCAGTTCCGCCACATCGGCATATAATATAAACATCAGCATATATTAAAAGTTTAAGATAGAGGGCTATATACGCAGTACAAATAATATCATATAAAATAAAAAATGTCAAAAGGTGATACACAAAATAAATAAAATTTTATAAAAAGCTTGAAATTATGTAAAAAAACTGGTATAATATTGAGCGTATTAATCACACGAGTAGAGTTTTAAGGTAGTGCCTAGTTTAGGTTCCAAAAAACTATGAAACTCGTGGAAGAAAAAACAAAGAGGAGGAATTAAAATGGCAGTAGTTGCAATGAAACAATTATTGGAAGCAGGTGTTCATTTTGGACATCAAACTAGAAGATGGGATCCTAAAATGGCAGAATATATATTTCAAGCTAGAAACGGAATTCACATCATTGATTTACAAAAGACATCAAAAAAATTAGACGAAGCGTATGAATTCGTAAAAGAGCAAGTTGAAGAAGGAAAAGAAGTTTTATTTGTAGGAACAAAAAAACAAGCACAAGAATGTGTTAAAGAGGCAGCACAAAAATGCGGTATGTATTACGTTGATCAAAGATGGTTAGGCGGAATGCTAACAAACTTTAATACAATTCAACAAAGAATACAAAGATTAAAAGAACTTGAAGAAATGGAAGAAAATGGAACATTTGAAGTTTTACCTAAAAAAGAAGTTATTTTATTAAAGAAAGAAATGGCTAAACTAGATAGAAATTTAGGTGGAATCAAAGAAATGGATAAATTACCAGGAGTAATATTCTTAGTAGATCCTAAAAAAGAAAAAATAGCTATTTTAGAAGCTAAAAAATTAGGAATACCTGTTGTAGGATTAGTTGATACAAATTGTAATCCAGAAGAATTAGATTACCCTGTACCAGGAAATGACGATGCTATACGTTCAGTACGATTAATTACAGATGTTATGGCTAATGCAGTTATTGAAGGTAGACAAGGCGAAGGTTTTGAACCTGAAGCTGAATCTGAACAACAAGCTGAAGAAGACTCAGAACCTGAAACTATTGAAGAAGTTGTAGCACAATCTTCAGAAGAGACAACTGAAGAAACAACTGAAGAATAATTTGAAAATTTTAGTAGCCTATAAAAATAGGATATAAAATATTATCTAAATTTTAAAATAGGGAGGAATAAAAATGATAACAGCAAGCTTAGTAAAAGAGTTAAGAGAAAAGACAGGAGCAGGAATGATGGACTGCAAGAAAGTTCTAACAGAAACTGACGGAGATTTAGAAAAAGCAGCAGAATTATTAAGAGAAAGAGGTATAGCAAAAGCTGCTAAAAAGTCAGGAAGAGTTGCTGCTGAAGGTTTAGTAGAAGCATATATTTCTGATGATAAAAAAGTAGGAGCAATAGTTGAAGTTAATGCAGAAACAGACTTTGTTGCTAAAAATGATGAATTTAGAGGATTTGTTCAAGATGTTGCAAAACAAGTAGTAGAAAAAAATCCGAAAGATTTAGACGACTTATTAGCACAAAAATCTATATCAGAGCCAGACAAAACTGTACAAGAGGTTTTAGTTAATAAAATAGCTACAATTGGTGAAAATATGAGTATAAGAAGATTTCAAAGATTTGAGTCTAATGGTTTAGTTGGTAAATATATTCATGGAGATGGAAAAATAGCAGTACTAGTAAATATGGCTAAAGGTGATGAACAAACAGCTAAAGATGTATGTATGCAAATTGCTGCAGCAAAACCAGAATACTTAGATGAATCATCTGTACCAGCTGAAAGATTAGAAAAAGAAAAAGAGATCTTAAAAGCTCAAACAATGAATGAAGGAAAACCAGAAGCTATAGCTGAAAAAATAGTACAAGGAAGAATTGGAAAATTCTTTAGCGAAGTTTGTTTAGTAGATCAAGCTTTTGTTAAAGATCCTAACATAAAAGTTTCTCAATTGCTAAAAGAAAAGAATGCAGAAGTTGTTGAATTTGCTAAATTTGAGAAAGGTGAAGGAATAGAGAAAAAAGAGGAAAATTTTGCTGAAGAAGTAATGAAGCAAATGAAAGGTTAAAATAATATAGAAATATAATAAAGAGTGATATGTGATATTAACACAATAGGCATATCACTCTTTTTATAGAGTTGAGCTTTTTTTAATAAATTTAAATTTTTTAGTAAAAGTACTGTTTTTTTTTATGTTTTGTGATAGAATAAGCACAGCTAAATAAAAATAAAAGGAGTGAGAAGTTTTGTCAGAAGTAAAATATAAAAGAGTACTTTTAAAATTAAGCGGAGAAGCATTGGCAGGAGAACAAAAGACAGGAGTAAATGTGGAAGTAGTAGGAAAAATATGTGACAAAATAAAAGAAGTAGTAGAATTAGGAGTCGAAGTCGGAATAGTTGTAGGTGGAGGAAATTTTTGGAGAGGAAGAGATGGACATCAAATGGAAAGAACTACAGCCGATTATATGGGGATGCTCGCAACAGCAATGAATGGATTAGCATTGCAAGATGCACTAGAAGCTAGAGGATTATATTCAAGACTTCAAACTGCAATTGAAATGAGAGAAATAGCAGAACCATTTATACAAAGGAAAGCAGAAAAACATCTTAAAAAAGGTAGAGTAGTAATATTTGCTTGTGGTGCTGGTCATCCATATTTTACAACAGATACGGCAGCAGTATTAAGAGCAACAGAAATACAAGCAGATATTATTTTATTGGGTAAAGCAATTGATGCTGTATATTCAGCGGATCCTAAAATAGATAAAAAAGCAGAAAAATTTGACAGAATTTCTTATTTAGATGTATTAAATAAAGATTTAAAGGTAATGGATTCAACAGCAACAGCTCTTTGTAAGGATAACAATATTCCACTTTTAGTATTTGGAATATCAGATCCAGAAAATATAGTTAGAGCGGTTAAGGGTGAGAAAATAGGTACAATAGTAGAATAAGGGTTTATAGGTTAATCCCATTAAAACCTAAATAAATATATAAGGAAGTAAAATCATGGATTATAATAACATTAAAGAAAAAATGGAAAAAGCAGTTAATATGCTTATAGAAAAATTTGCAGAGGTTAGAGCAGGTAGAGCTAATCCTGCTATATTAAATAAAATAAAAGTTGATTATTATGGTACACCAACACCAATTAATCAAATGGCAGGGATTTCAGTGCCAGAAGCAAGACTAATAGTAATACAACCATGGGATGTTAGTACATTAAAAGAAATTGAAAAAGCAATACTTGCATCTGATATAGGCATAAACCCTAATAATGATGGTAAAGTAATTCGCTTAGCTTTTCCAGAATTAAATGAAGAAAGAAGAAAAGAATTAGTAAAAGAAATAAAGAAGATGGCAGAAGAAGCTAAAGTTGGAGTTAGAGCCGCTAGAAGAGATGGAATAGACGAAGTTAAAGCTTTACAAAAAGACGGAGAAATGACAGAAGATGAAGAAAAACAAGCAGAAGTAGAAATTCAAAAAATGACAGATAAAATGATTGATGAAATTGATAAGATTTTAGATGAAAAAGAAAAAGAAGTAATGTCAGTATAAAATCAAATCTGTAACTAGATATAACAAAAGGAAGGTAAAGATAATGGAGTTTAAAACATATTTGAAAGAGTACCAAGATTTGATTAATAAGGAATTAAATAAATATGTAAAAACAAATGAATGTCCAGAAAAAACTTTAAATAACTCAATGGAATATAGCTTGATGGCAGGGGGAAAAAGATTGAGACCAATATTAGTTTTAGCAACATATGAAATGCTTACTGATAAGTCAAAAGAAATTGTAATGCCGTATGCTGTAGCTATTGAAATGGTACATAATTTTTCTTTGATTCATGATGATTTACCAGGAATTGACAACGACGATTTTAGGCATGGAAAACCTACAAACCATAAGCAATTTAACGAATCAACAGCAATACTTGCAGGAGATGGTTTGCTAAATAATGCTTATATTGTTATAAGTGAAGATTTAAGAAGGACTGAATTAGAATTATTACCTATAAAATTAAGAGTATTTGAAGAGTTTTCAAAAGCAGTAGATAGAATGATTGCAGGCGAATATGTTGATACAGAATTTGAAGGAAAAGAAATTTCTAATGAATACTTAGAATATATACATATAAATAAAACAGGTGCTTTGTTAAAATTATGTGTTCGAATGGGAGCTATTTTAGCTAACGCTAGCAAAAAAGATATTGAAAGGTTAACAATTTATGCGGAAAAAATAGGATTAGCTTTTCAAATAAAGGATGATATTCTTTCTGAAGAAGGAACAGAAGAAGAAATGGGAAAGCCTGTTGGTAATGATAAAGAAAAAGGTAAATGTACATATGTTTCTAAATATGGTTTAGAAGAATCAAAAGTTATATTAGACAAAATTACTAAAGAAGCAGTAGAAATAGTAAAAGAATATGGAGAAAAAGGTGAGTTCTTAAAAGAATTAGCACTTTATATAGAGAATAGAAATAAATAAACAAAGGGGTATTATCATGATAGAAAATAAAAACTTACCAAAACATATTGCAATTATAATGGATGGCAATAGACGTTGGGCAAAAAGTAAAGGTAAGCCAAGTAGTTTTGGACATAAAGAAGGAGCAAAAACTTTAGAAAAAGTTGTAAGATATGCTAATAAAATTGGAATAGAACATATTACTGTTTATGCTTTTTCAACTGAAAATTGGAGAAGGACAGAAGAAGAAGTAAGAAGTTTAATGATGCTATTTCAATCGTATTTAGATGACTATGCAAAAAGAGCTGATACAGAAAATATAAAAGTTAAGATTATTGGAAATAGAGAAGGTCTTTCAAAAAGAATGAGATCAAGCATTGAAAAATGTATGGAAAGGACAAAAGATAATACAGGAATTATATTTAACATTGCACTTAATTATGGAGGAAGAGATGAACTAATTCATGCAATAAAAAATATATCAAGAGAAATACAAGAAGGTAAAATAAAGATTGATGAAATAGATGAACAAATAATATCTGATCATTTATATACAAAAGGGCAACCTGATCCAGATTTATTGATTAGAACAAGCGGAGAAATAAGATTAAGTAATTTCTTACCTTGGCAATTGGTATATTCAGAGTTCGTTTTTGTAGAAAAAAATTGGCCAGATTTTAGTGAAAAAGATTTAGATTGGGCGATAGAACAATATCAACATAGGACTAGAAAATTTGGAGGAAAATAGAATATGGATATGAAAAGAATAACATCTATTTTGTTAGGCTTTCCAATTGTTGTACTTATTTTGTTGATAGGAAATAAAATTGTTGTAGATATTGCACTTTCAATAATTGCTATATTTGCGATAGACGAATATTTTAATGCAGTATCAAAAGTATCTCAACCAGTAAAATGGCTAGGATATCTTAGTTGTATAAGCATTGCATTTGTACATATTATACCAGAAGATTATTTAAGGTATGTAGTTACACTTTCAGTACCAGCAATTTTAATCTTATTATTTATACAAATAATAATTACAGATATGGAAAAGACTAACTTTAAAGATATTGCATATACCTTTATAGGAATATTTTATGTTGTATTTTTTATAATGTTTATAGCTTTTACTAATGGAATGAAACATGGAAAAATATATATATGGTATTTATTAATTGCAGCATGGGGAACAGATACTTTTGCTTATTTAGTGGGTAAAAGTATTGGAAAGCATAAATTTAGTAAAATAAGTCCAAAGAAGTCAATAGAAGGAAGTATCGCAGGTACTTTAGCAGCACTTATTTTGACATTGATTTATACTTATTTTGTAAATGTAATTAGAGGAATGGATATATCATATATATATGTAAGCGGGATGTCTATAATATTAAGTTTAGTAGGACAGATTGGAGATTTTTCTGCATCAGCAATTAAAAGATATGTAGATATAAAAGACTATAGCAATTTAATACCAGGGCATGGTGGCATGTTAGATAGAATAGATAGTTTAATATTTTTAGCACCCTTTGCATACGTTTTATTAAGTATAATGTAATAGTAAGGAGGTAAAATAATGGTGACTTTTATAATAGTTACTATTAAATTAATAATATTAATAGGCTTTTTAGTTATTATACATGAGGGACGGACATTTTTTAGTTGCTAAATTAAGTAAAGTAAAAGTTAATGAATTTGCAATAGGGTTTGGACCAATAATACTAAAGAAGCAAGGAAAAGAAACAAGATATACAATACGTTTAATTCCATTAGGAGGCTTTGTTAGAATGGAAGGTGAAGATGAAGTTTCAGATGATGAAAGGTCATTCAATAAAGCTAGTATTTTAAAACGTATTGCAATTGTATTAGCAGGACCAATTGTAAACATAGCATTTGGACTAATTGTGTATGCTGTTATGTTTGGAGTACAAGAAACGTGGACTTTTATAACAGTTTTGGGTGAAGCAATAAAACAATTAGTAACAGGGCAAATTGGTGTAAATCAAATGATGGGACCAGTTGGAATTGGTGGAGTGATTTCACAAACAAGTGGAATACATGACTTTTTAGTGATGCTATCCCTAATCTCTGTCTCTTTAGGAATTACAAATTTATTACCAATACCGGCTTTAGATGGAGGAAAATTATTGATATTAATTATAGAAGCAATCAGAAGAAAACCAATGAAACAAGAAACAGAAGCTTGCATACAGATACTAGGATTTTCTTTATTGATGACTTTATCAGTAATAGTTATGTATCAAGATATAACAAGGATATTAAATTAAAAATTATATTTTATTTTCATTGACAAAAATATACTTTTAATAGATAATATAAATGTACAAAAAGAAAAAGTGATGCAAAGATACGAAGGAGGAAAATGATAGATGTATGTATTCAATAGAATAACTGTTAATCCACAGCTACCAAAAAGAATAGAAAAACTGTCAACAGTAGCAGGAAATCTATGGTGGTCATGGAATACTGAGTTTTTAAGATTATTTCAAAAAATAGATGAAAATTTATGGGAAAAATGTGAGAAAAACCCAATTAGATTTTTAAAATTAGTTTCACAAGAAAGATTAGAAAAGATTGCAAAAGACCTAATGTTTTTGCGCGATTATGATAGAATAGTTGAAGATTTTGAGAACTATATGAGAAGTAAAAATACTTGGTTCAACAATACTTATCCAAATAATAGAAAAGATTTAATTGCATATTTTTCAGCAGAGTATGGTTTAGATGAAACTATGCCAATTTATTCTGGTGGCTTAGGAATTTTATCTGGAGATCATTTAAAATCTGCAAGTGATTTAGGTATTCCATTAGTTGCAGTAGGATTATTGTATAAACAAGGATATTTTTCACAAAAAATAAACGGATACGGACAGCAAGAGACAGAGTACAAAAATGTTGATATATACGATTTACCTATTAAACCTGTCAAAGATGAAAAAGGAGACGATTTAACAATATATGTAAAATTTCCTAAAAGAAGATTATACTTAAAAGTATGGCAAGTTGATGTGGGAAGAGTTACATTATATTTATTAGATTCCGATATAGAAAAAAATAATGTTGAAGATAGAGATGTAACTTTGAAACTTTATGGTGGAGATCAAGAAATGAGAATACGTCAAGAAATAGTATTGGGAATGGCTGGAACAAATTTATTAACTAGAGTATTAAAACTAAACCCAACTATATTCCACATGAATGAGGGACACTCAGCTTTTTTAACATTAGAATTAATGAAAAATATTATGCACGAAAAACAAGTATCATTTGATGTGGCAAAAGATATTACATCAGCATCAACAGTATTTACAACTCATACACCAGTACCAGCAGGAAATGATATTTTTCCAATACATTTAGTTGAAAAATATTTTAAAGATTTTTGGCCAAGACTTGGATTGAATCGTGAAGAATTTTTAAAATTAGGTATGAAACCGACAAAAGAATTAGAAGAAGGTTTCAATATGGGGATTCTTGCTTTAAAAATTGCAGGTAAGAAAAATGGTGTTAGTAAATTGCATGGAGCAGTTTCAAGAGAATTATTTGGAGAAGTATGGCCAAATATTGCACCGGCAGAATCACCAATATCTTATGTAACGAATGGAATACATACATGTTCATGGTTACCACAAAAAACAAAAAATTTATATAATAAATATTTAATGCCATATTGGCAAGACAACATTCATAATGATGAAGTTTGGACAAGAATAAAGAATATCCCAAATGATAAATTATGGGAAGTTCACATGGATAGGAAAATTAAATTAATAAAATATATAAAAGAACATACTATTCAAAGATTAAGAAGAAGTGGATATGGTTATGAAGAAATAAATGAAATTGTTTCGAAACTAAATCCAAACGCTTTAACAATAGGGTTTGCAAGAAGGTTTGCAACATATAAGCGAGCAACTTTAATTTTTAAAGATTTAGAAAGAATAACTCAAATATTAAATGATGAAGAAAATCCAGTTCAATTAGTATTTGCAGGAAAGGCACATCCAGCAGACAAAGGAGGCCAAGATTTAATAAAATACATACATGAAATATCAATGATGCCACAATTTAAGGGTAAGATATTTGTGCTTGAAGACTATAATATAGGAATGTCAAGATATTTAATTAGTGGAGTTGATGTATGGCTTAATAATCCAAGAAGACCTATGGAAGCTTCTGGAACAAGTGGACAAAAAGCTTCTGTTAATGGTGTTATCAATTTTAGTGTATTAGATGGATGGTGGGCAGAAGGATATACTCAAGACAATGGTTGGACAATTGGTACAAATGCAGAATATAGTTCATATGAAGCACAAGATGTAGCTGATAGTGAGAGTATGTATTATACATTAGAAGAAAAAATTATTCCAACCTATTATGATAAAGACAGAAATGGTGTGTCTAAAAGATGGGTTGAGATAATGAAAAACTCAATAATTACAACAGGTGGAAAGTATAGTACGGCTAGAATGTTAGTTGATTATACAAGTAAATTTTATATACCATTGTGTGAATTAGTTAATAAATATTACAGAGATGTTGATGATGTAGCTGCATTCAATTCATGGAAAAAAGATATGAAGAATAATTGGAAAGATATAAAAATATATCAAAGGAATAATTTAGATAATATAACTATGGATGCAGGAAATAACATTGAAGTTAAATGTGAGGTTGAATTACCAAATATAAAAGTAGAAAATGTCGAAGTTGAAGTGTATTATGGAAGAATTTTAGATAATGGTGTTGTTGAAGATATTGAAATAATTAAGATGGAATTAGAAGATTCAGATGAAGAAAAGAAGAAATATCAATACAAAGCTAAAATCGAATTGACAACAGGTGGAAATTATGGATATACATTTAGAATAATGCCAAAACATGAAATGTTACTTGAACCAGCAAATTTAGATTTAATAAAATGGGTTACCACGAAGTAATTAAAGGAATAAAAAAAGACTAGAATGCTAGTCTTTTTTTTGTAGTAGACATTTATAAGTGAACTAGATTTTCAGTATAGTCTTTATTGGCTAAATCTGGACTATTATAGCCTAAAGTATAAATATTAGTTGCTAAAATATCTTTTTCAAGTAATAATTTTAGGTTTCTATCTTTATTGTAATCTATGAACTTTTTTACTGAAGTTACAATTTGTAAATTAGGATTAGCTTTTGAAATATCAGATATTAATGATTTTCCATTTTCATTAAAACCTAATACACGAATATAAGGAGTTGTATTTTTTGATATTTCTATATCTTTTTTGGTGACATTCAAAAGAGAATATAATAAAATCCTATAAATTCTTGTAACAGTATATCTTTTGGATTTAATTGAATCAATAAGTTCAGATAAATTCTTAGCTGAATTAGAAGCTTTTTTTATAGCAAATTCTAAACCTTCTGAAACATCAGCTAATTTAGAAATTTGTTCTATAGACATTTTTCTTAAAGTATATAAGATTTCTTTTTCATAACAAGACAAATCATTGACAATATTTTGAGAATTGATAGCATCTAATAATAGTTGATAACTTGTTTGTGGCAAAACATCTTTTAAATTTGAAATATTGTTATTCTTTATAAGATGCCTGATAGCTGTGGCACTTGCAATATTTTCATGAGTTTTTGTACTGTTATAGTTAGATTTATTTCTTTTGATTGCTATAGGAATGATTTTGCTGTTGATTTTTTTTAAAGCTTTTAAATATTCAATTCCTAAAATATCATTTGGAGAATTTAGTGCATCAATATCAGTATTTCCAATTAAGTATTCATAACGTAAATAGGAATGTAAAGCTTTTTGTCTAGCTTTGGGAAAAGAAATGCCAGAATCTAATTCTTCATTAAGTAATTTTTTATATTCTGTTGGTTCTTCAGAAAGTATGTCTGCATATTTTTTTAATAAGTTAATATCTTCAGTTTCGCTGCCAAATGATATATAGTTGACTATGCCAAGAGAATTTAAAATTTTGATACTTCCCTCAGCAAAGTTTTCTGCACTTGAGGTAGAATATAAAACTGGTAATTCTATAACTAAGTCAATACCATTTTCAATTACTAACTTTGTTTTAAGCCATTTATCAATTAAAGAAGTATTTCCACGTTGTGTAAAATTACCACTTATTATTGCAATTGAATAATCACTACCTGTCAATTCTTTTGATTTTTTTAGATGATATAAGTGACCATTGTGAAAAGGATTATATTCTGCAACAATTCCTATTATTTTTTTCATTATTAAGCTCCTTTTTATGATATAAATTATTAAAATAATAACATAAAATGTTTTAAAATACAAATATAACAATTATATTAAATTTTTATTACAATAGATAGGATTGTCGTATTATATGTTATAATGTAAATAATCGGAGGAGTGGATTTATGAAAAAAACGAAAAAAATAATTTTATTATTAATAGTTATAGTTTTAGCATGTAGTGTTAATATAGTAAATGCTAATGAAGAATTACAAGCAAGTGGAGACGTAAGAACAGATTTTACTGTAGAAGAATCAATAAAACGTTCTTCTTATAATGCACTTCAAGCAGATAATTCGTTAGAAAAAAAGTATAATTTGAAAGATAATATAAATATAAGAGTCAAAGACCAAAAAAATTCTGGAAGTTGTTGGGCTTTCTCATTTTCAACGCTTGTAGAGACATCTTTAGCAAAAAAATATAATAGACAAGCAACAGAAGTGTCTCCTATGCATATAGAATACATTACTTCAAGAATGTTTAATAGGGCATTAGGTAGTGGAGCAGGACCTAGACTTTCAGTAGCTTATGCAGCTGAACATTATGGACCAATAGCTGAAAATGACATGCCTTTTAGTAGTGTATATACTGATGAGACTGGATTTAAATCAGCATCACAAGTTGGAAATATAGATAACTTCTCTAAAGTAGCAGAAATAAAAGATACTAGAGAGTTCTCTAGCATATATAAAGGATACAGACAAGGTAAATTAACTTATTACAATGATATAGCTTCAGGTATTCCTATTTCTTCATCTACTGTTGAAACACAAAGAAAATTGGTAAAAGAACATATAAAAAAATACGGAGCAATATCAGCTGATATATACATGAATACATCTTATTATAATTCTGGTACATATGGATATTGTTATAATGATTACAATAAAAGTGAAAGTCCTAATCATGATGTTGTTATTGTAGGATGGAATGATGATTATCCAATTAATAATTTTAAAGAGTCACATAGACCTTCTTCTCCAGGAGCATATATAGCTTTAAACTCTTATGGTTCATCATGGGGTGATGGAGGATATATGTATATCTCTTATGAGGATGAATGGGTTGAAACTGGATTAGTAGGAATAACAAATATAGAAACATATGATAATTCAAAAGAAGTTAAAGTAGCTAGATATGACGAATTAGGAATGAATATGGGAGTGCCATTACAAGGAAAATCACTTTATGCAGCATGTAAATTCAATACAGATAAATCGACTTCAGGAGGAGATGTGTACGTAGACAAAGTAGGATTATATATAGCTGGAACATCAGGAGTTGAAGTATACGTAAATCCAAATGATGATGATATAAGTAAAACAGAATTGGTAGCTGCACCAGCAGAAGCATTAGAAGCAGGATATCATATCATAGAGTTTAATTCGCCAGTAAAATTAACTGGAAATAAATTTGCAGTAAAAGTTAAATATACAAATGCAACAACTACATATATTCCATTAGAAGTAAATTATAAAGAATTCGGATTAGAAGAAGATAAAGCACATTTCTTTGATGGAGCAACAGCTAATGATAACGAATCATTCATTTCAGTCAATGATACTGAATGGAATGATGTAAATAAGACTTCGATAAGAACGCAAGATGGTATATCACACAGCTTGAAAAATTCAAGTGCATGTATAAAGTCATTCTTTAGTTATACTGGAGGACAGAGCCAGCCAACAGCTCCACCAACGACTCAACCATCAACAGTTAAATTACAAAAAATTGAATTTAAAGAAAGTACAGCAAATGCAAAAATTGGAGATAGAATTACTTTAACTTTAGTATATACACCGCAAAATGCAACTAATAAGAAAGTAAGATGGGAAAGCTCTGATGATAGTATAGCTACAGTTTCTGATACAGGAATAATAACTGCAATCTCAGAAGGAACTGTTACAATAAAGGCTATAAGTGAAGATGGAAATTTAGAAGCTAGCTGTACAATCAAAGTATCAGAAAATACTGCAGGATCAGATGAGGAAATATATAGACCGTTAGGATCTGGAACATATTATTCAGGAGTAGCATATTCAGGAAGTGTTAGTAATAAAGGAAATAAAGATGGAACTTTAGCATCAATAAGCCTTCCAGCTGCGGGAAAAACAGCAATAATTATTATTTCTGCAATTACAATAGTTGCAGTAGCAATTATATCTTTTATACGAATTAAAAAGATGAAAGACATAAAATAATTATCTGATATACCAAAGAAAAATACTAATTAGAACATTATAAATTGGAGGTAGCATGATGGAAAAAGTTACAATTTATACAGATGGTGCATGTTCTGGAAATCCTGGTCCAGGTGGCTGGGGGGCAGTACTAATGTATAAAGATAACAAAAAGGAAATATCAGGTGCAAGACAAGATACAACAAATAATATAATGGAATTAACAGCAGTAATAGAGGCTTTAAAAATTTTGAAATTTCCATGTCAAGTAGATTTATATAGTGATAGTGCATATGTGGTAAATGCTTTTGCAAAAGGATGGATATTTAATTGGGTAAAAAATAATTGGAAAACTGCTGATAAAAAACCAGTAAAAAATAAAGAATTATGGAAAGAACTATATAATTTGACAAAAACTCATGAAGTGAATTTTATAAAAGTTAAGGGACATGCAGATAACCCTTATAACAATAGATGTGATGAATTAGCAACAGGAGCAATAGAGCATATATAAGGAGAAAGATATGGAGGATTTTGCACAATATATATTAAGTGAACAAGACTTAATAGCTAAAATGGAAATTGAATATTATTTATCTAAAAAGCAAAAAATCTTTTTCGACAAAACAGTTGTATTTAAAACAGAAATTGCAAGGTTGTTTATAGATTATATGAAATTAGATGTTGATAAGAATTTGGTTTTGACAGCAAGTCTATTGTGTAACTGTAAAAAAGTAAAAAATGTTCAAGAATTAGCTAAAGTAAAAGGCTTTGCTAAAGAAGGAGCTGATTACTTAAGAAGTATGGGGTTTGAAGAAAAAATGTGCAAAATTTGTGAACAAGTTAATAGATATAGTGGAAGTATGCCAAGAGAAAAAGAAAGTGATATATTAGAATTGGTAGACCAATATGGAGGGATGGTATTAGATAGAGAAGATAGAAAAGGTTTTAAACCAGATGAAGCAATAGTTCTACTAGAATACAGAAATTTAAAAGATAAATACAATAGATATCTTGAAACATTTATAACATTTATAAGAGAAATGGAAGAAATTGAACTTGGTAAGAGTCCAAAAGTTGGAGCAATAACGAAGTTAGTAAAGATATATAACGCTAGTTCTCAAGATGTAAAAGAATTTATTAGAAATATGGCACATGATTATGAACCTGAAATAGATAAAAAGATAGAAGAAAAAAGAAAATCTATACAAGAAGAGGTATTACAAAAAGATAAAAATCCAAACAGAGCTCTATTTAGTGCAGAAACAACACGAAAAGTTATGGGTCATATTGTTACACAAGATAAAGGTACAAAAGTAAACGAGGATTAACCGCCTCGTTTTAAGTTGCAAAAATGAACAAGAAAGGAAAAAAAGAAATGTACGAAGTATATGCAGATTTACATGTTCACATAGGAAGAAGTGAAAGTGGAAAACCAATAAAAATAACAGCAGCTAGATCATTAAATTTTGCTAATATTGCAAAGGAATGCGTAAATAAAAAAGGAATACAAATTGTAGGAATAATTGACTGTGCATCGCCTTATGTTATAGAAGATATAGAAAAATTTTTAAAAACAGGAGAAGCCTATGAATTAGAAGATGGAGGAATCATTTATAAAGATAAGGTTTGTATTTTACTTGGAAGTGAGGTAGAAACATCAGAAATTGGAAGAAATGGAAAATGTGGTAGTGCTCATAATATATGCTTTTTTCCATATTTAAAAAATATTAAAGAATTTTCAAAAGAGATGAGTACGCACATAAAAAATATTACTCTAAGCACACAAAGATCAAATGTATCAGGATATGAATTAATAGATATAGTTGAAAAGCATCATGGAATTTTAATACCAGCACATGTATTTACGCCATATAAAAGTTATTATGGAAACTGTACAGATCGATTAGAAAATATTTTTAAAGAAAAGTATAATAAAATATTTGCAATCGAATTAGGACTTAGTTCTGATACCGAATTAGCAGATAGAATATCGGAATTGGAAGATAAAACTTTTGTAACAAATTCTGATGCACATTCTTTACCTAAAATTGCTAGAGAATATAACAAAATGTTAGTTGAAAACATTTCGTTTAAAGAAGTGATTAAAGCATTAAAAAATGAGGACGGAAGAAGAGTAATTGAGAATTATGGATTAGATCCAAAGCTTGGAAAATATCATAGAACATATTGTGATAATTGTGAAACGTCTATTGAAACCAAGGAGCCAGTTACTGAATGTCCAAAATGCGGAAGTAAAAAAGTAACATTTGGAGTTTTTGACAGAATTGAATTAATACAAGATAAGCCAAAAAGTAAAAGTCCAAAGAATAGACCACCATATATTTATCAAGTACCACTTCAATTCATACCAGGAGTTGGAGGAAAAACTATAGATAAATTATTGGATAACTTTGAAACTGAAATGAACATATTACATAAACTTTCTAAAGATGATATAGAGGCTGTTGTAGGTGAAAAAGTTGCAAAAAATATAATAAATGCAAAAGAAGGAAAAATGTCTATACACTCTGGAGGAGGAGGTGTGTATGGAAAAGTACAAGTAAAAAAATAAATTAGTTCTAAAAAATTTCTTATTGAATACACATTATGTATCAGATATATGTATTAAAAATAAGGAGTTTTTATGAAAAAAGATAGAAAAACTAAAGTAAAAAATGTGATTTTTTTTCAACATATATTAAATAATAAAAAAGAATATATAATTATTTCATTGGTATTTGTGTGTAGTATATTTTTAGGAGTATTTTTTATAAATAATATAAATGAAACACAAAGTAACGAAATTACAAGTTATTTTTCTGGAAGTATTAATGAATTAAAACAAAATCATGATTTACAAATAATGATTATTTTAAAAAATAATATTATAAAAAATATTGCACTTGCAATTGCATTATGGTTTTTAGGAACAACGATTATAGGAGTACCAATTGTTTTAGGAATTATAGCATATAGAGGATTTTGCTTAGGTTATACTATTGCAATTTCGATATTAGCATTTGGAAATGTAAAAGGAATATCTTTTATACTTGCTGCATTAGTATTACATAATATTTTTTTCATTCCAGCAATTATAGCAATAGGTGTTAGTGGATTAAAAATGTATAAATCAATAGTAAAAGATAAAAGAAAGCAAAACATAAAATTAGAAATTTTAAGACATACTTTTTTTTCTTTAATTATGTTGATAATATTAGTGATAGCAGCTGTCATAGAAACATTTGTAACGAATAACATAATACTGGCTGTTTTAAAATATTTATAAAAATAGCAAAAAAATATTTAAAAACTATTTACATTTTTTTTATAGTTTGATATAACATAAGTGGTTTGAATTTATGTTAATAATATTTTGTAGATGAGGAGAGTAGGGGAATAATGGAAAAACAATTAAAACTATTTTTTGAATTTTTAGAGAACGAGAAGAAGTTATCAGCTAATACATTACAATCTTACAAACGAGATATAAGACAATATAAGGAGTATCTAGAATCAAAAAGAATAAATTATAATAAAGCAACAGAGAAAACAATGAAAGAATATATAGAATATTTGCAAGAAAAAGGAAAAAAAGCATCTACTATATCTAGATGTATTGCTTCAATTAGATCTTTCTATCAATATGAAGTAAAGAATAAAAAGGTGAAAAAAGACCCTACAGAGAATATACAATCACCAAAAATTGAAAAGAAAGCGCCAAGTACATTAACATTTAAAGAAGTAAGTTTACTATTAGATCAACCAAAAGATGTTGATTTAAAAGGTATTCGTGATAAAGCAATGTTGGAATTTGCATATGCAACAGGAATGAGAGTTACAGAAATTATTTCATTAGATATTGATGATGTTAATTTAGAAGAAGGATTTGTAACATGTCGTACAGGTAAAAAGCAAAGAAACATTCCTTTAGGAAAAATGTCATTAAAGGCATTATCTGATTATATAGAAAAATCAAGAAGTATTTTAATAAAAGATGAAAATGTAAAAGCATTGTTCGTTAATATAAATGGAAAAAGATTAACAAGACAAGGTTTTTGGAAAATAATCAAATATTATAAAGAGCAAGCTCATATTACAAAGGATATAACACCACATATCTTAAGACATTCGTTTGCAACACATTTATTGCAAAATGGTGCAGATTTGAAAGCTATACAATTAATGTTAGGTCATTCAGATATATCTTCAACACAAGTATATATGCAATTTCAAGATGAAGGAATAAAAAATATTTATAAAAAAGCTCATCCAAGAGCATAAAATAAAGGTTAAGAAATTATACGGAACAGAGATTTTCTAAGTAGTTTATTACATAGAAAGCTTTGCTCCTTTTTTTGTTGCTAAAACACTTGTAAAAAACAAAAAGTTAATGATATAATATCATGTGTATATACAGAAGTTAAAATAGGAGGAATTCAAATGGGAAACATTGTATTGTTAGATGAATTAACAATAAATAAAATAGCAGCAGGCGAGGTTATAGAAAGACCAGCGTCAGTTGTGAAAGAAATGATTGAGAATTCGATAGATGCAGGTGCAGATAAAATAACAATAGAGATAAAAAACGGTGGTATCTCATATATAAAAATAACAGACAATGGTAAGGGAATTGCAGAAGATGATCTAGAAATGTCTTTTGAAAGACATGCCACTAGTAAGATTAGATCAGCAGATGATTTGAAAATGGTAACTTCAATGGGATTTAGAGGTGAAGCTTTAGCAAGTATTGCAGCAGTTGCTAATGTAGAAATAACTTCAAAACCACCAACACAAGCAGCAGGATACAAAATTATTGTATCTGGAGGAAATGTTTTAGGTAAAAAGGAAGTGGGATGTCCAGTTGGAACTACTATAACAGTTACAGATTTATTTTTTAATACACCAGTAAGATACAAGTTTTTAAAAAAAGATTATACAGAAACAGGATATATAGAAGATGTAATAACAAGAATAGCATTAGTCAATCCAAATATTTCATTTAAACTTTTGAATTCAGGAAAGACTGTTATTCAAACAATAGGAAATGGAAATATAACAGATGTAATATACAGTATTTATGGTAAAGATGTAGCGCAAGCAGTTTTACCAGTATCATACAAATATGAAGGAATAGAAGTAAAAGGAGTTATAGGAAAGCCAGAAATAGCTAGATCTAACAGAACAAATCAGATATTTTTTGTAAATAAAAGAAATATAAAAGACAAAACTTTATCGTCAGCAACAGCTCAAGGATATAAAGGTCTAATTCCAATTGGAAAATTTGGATTTGTCATATTAGATTTAGAAATGGATCCAAGTAAGGTTGATGTGAATGTACATCCAGCTAAATTGGAAGTTAGATTTGAAGAAGAAAATAAAGTATTCCAAGCAATATATCATAGTATAAAAGATACTTTGTTAAAAGCAGACTTAGTTGCAAATACTTCAAAAGAAAAAAATTTAACACCTACTGAAATACAAAGAAAAATGAATAGAAGAGAAGGAACGTTCGAAGAGCGTTTGGCAAAAAAGATGAGAGAAAAAGAAATACAAGAAAAAGAAAAAGGCGGATTATTTGGACATACAAGATCAAACAAGAAAATAGAAGAATATACAAAAGAAGAAAGTAAAATAAAAACAAATAATATTATAGAGGATTTATATAACGATAAAAATAATGGAGATGAAAGTGCTTTTAAAGATGACGATAACTCTAAATTAGAAGATATAAATCATTTATATGGTGAAAAAAGTAAAGAAAAAGAATCAGAGAGTGTTGATATATTAGCACAACTTAAAAAGATGCAAGATGATTTACAAAATGAAATAAAGGATTATGCTGATAAGGAACATACAAATATAATAGATAATAAAGATTCTAATAAAAAAGAAAATAATGAAGATGAACAAATAAAAAAGATATTAGACTTTGAAGATGATTCTGATGATATTGATATGTCAGAAGAACAAATAGCTAAATTAAACGAGAAGGTTGCAAATCTTTTAGGAAATGCTAATAAAATAAAAGAAAAAAATGAAAAAATTATAGCAGGAGAATATGTATCAAAAGATGATACAAGTATACTTAAAGATTTAGAAATAGAAGATATAGAGAAAAAATTAGATGCTATAAAACTAGAAAGTGATAATAATTTAAGTGGAGATAATACATCAGAATTAACAGATTTAATAGAAAAACAAGAAGATAAAGAAGACAAAGAAGAAGCGGTAGACAGTAGTAATGAGGGAATACCTAAAGCTATATTAAATATGAAAGAAGAAAGCAAAAAAGAAGAACCAGAAGAAGAGATAGAAGAAAAAGTCGAAAAATTAGAATTTATTAAAAATAAAATAAATGAAATAGAGGAAAACCCTAAAGCAGTAACAGAAGATTTTAAAGAAATGTATGCAAAATTATTTGGAACTGTACCTAAGACAGAAGAAGATATAAAACGAGAAGAGGAAGAAAAGAAAATTCAAGAAAAAGTTAGTGCAGTAGATATAGTTAAAGATAATGTATCTTTCTTTGAAGATGAAGAGGAATTTCAATTACCATCATACAAGTTTATTGGAATTGCTTTTAAGACATATATAATTTTAGAAATGGAAAAAGAATTATATATTTTAGATCAACATGCTGCTCATGAAAGGATAATGTATGAGAAGGTAAAGAAAAATTATTATAGTGATACAGATAAGGACTCACAAATGTTGCTTTTACCAGATGTAATAACTTTAACACATAAAGAGATGGATATAGCTAAGGAAAATATGGATATGTTTAAAAAAGCAGGATTTGAATTAGAAGAATTTGGAGAAAATACTATAAAATTAACAGGATGTCCAACAGTATGTTTAGATATTGATACAAAAGAAATGTTCTTAGAAACATTAGATGAGATAAATACTGTAGCAAGGACAGCAAAGCAAGAAAAAGAAGAAAAATTTATTGCAACAGTAGCATGTAAGGCAGCAGTAAAAGCACATATGGCTTTAGATGAAAAGGAAGTAGAAGCATTAATGGATAAATTATTACGTTTGCCAAATCCTTTTACCTGTCCACATGGAAGACCAACTGCTATAAAAATGTCCCAATATGATATCGAAAGAAAATTTGCAAGAAAATAATAAAAGGAGTAAATGTAATGGCAATTATAGTTATAATCACTATTATACTATTTCTAGTTTTAATAGGTTGGACATGGAGTAATATGGAAGAAGTTGAAAAAGAAAAAAAAGCTGGATATATTTTTTCAGCAATAGTAGTTATGATATTAATTACGACATTAATTTTTTCAATTTCTTCATCAGGTGTAGAATATGAAAAGCAAGAAATGATAAATCCAGTTAGATTATTACTTGTTGCTGTGTTTACTGCTATAAATGGATTTGTTGTTATTCAGTACATAGGAAAAATTATAGGAAGGATAAATAATCAATCAATAGATCGAGAAGAAGCTAAGAAAAAAATTACATTAGTTTTAATAATATTTTTAGTTGTAGCAATTATTGAATGTATGTATATGAAAAAAATTCAATTAGGAATTTTGAATATGTATAAAGCTCAATTAATGAGATAGAAAGGAAATCAATATATGGAAAAACAAAAAGTTATTGTGATTTGTGGGCCTACAGCTTCTGGAAAAACTGCATTGTCTGTTGAATTAGCAAAACAGATTAATGGTGAAATAGTATCAGCTGACTCTATGCAGATATATAAAGATATGAATATAGGTACTGCAAAACCTACAAAAGAAGAGATGCAAGGTATTAAACATTATATGATGGATTTTCTTTCGCCAGATAAGCGTTATAGTGTTGCGGATTTTAAAATAGAGGCGAAAAAAGCTATAAGAAAAATAATACAAGAAGGGAAAATTCCTATTGTAGTTGGAGGAACTGGATTATATATTGATAGCCTTATTTATGAAATTGAATATCCTGAAATTGAATTTGATGAAGTATACAGGAAGAAATTAGAAAAAGAGGTACAAGAAAAAGGATTAGAGGATTTATATAACAAAGCAAGAAAAATTGATTCAAAAGCAATGGAGAAGATTAGTCAAAATGACAAAAAAAGAATTTTAAGAGTTTTAGAAATCTATCATGTAACAGGTAAAACTAAAACAGAACAAGAAATAGAATCAAGAAAAAATGAACCGGAATTTGATTATTTTGTATATGCTATAGATTGGGAAAGAAAAATCCTCTATGATAGAATAAATAAAAGAGTAGATATAATGATACAAGATGGATTAATAGATGAAGTAAAAGGAATTTTGAAGAAATACGATAAATTTCCTACAGCAATGCAGGGATTAGGATATAAAGAAGTAGTAGAATATATTGAAAATAAAATTACTAAAGATGAAATGATAGAAAAAATAAAACAAGAGACAAGAAGATATGCAAAAAGACAGTTAACATGGTTTAGAAAAAATAAACAAACAAAATGGTTGAATGGAACTAATGATATGCAAAATAATATAAATATTATTTTGGAGGGAATGAGTTGGACACACGAAAAAAAACAGTAGAACAAGAAAAACGAAAAATCAAAGTTAATAAGAAAAAGTTAGGATTAGTTGCTTTTGTAGTAACAAGTATTTATATTTGTTACACTATTTTCTTGCTTATAAAACAGCCAACGAAAACATTTACAATAGAAGAAGGTGAAGTATATCAAGAGGAAACTGATGTAGGCTACATAATAAGAGAAGAACAAGTTGTCAAAGGTGAGAATTATTCAAATGGAATGGAAAAAATAAAAACTGAAGGAGAAAAAGCTGCAAAAGGAGAATCTATTTTTAGGTATTATAGTAAAAATGAAGAAAAATTGAAACAGCAAATAGCAGATTTAGACGGTAAAATTCAAGATGTAATGGCTAGTGAAACTGGAATTTATTCATCAGATATGAAAATCATAGAAAATCAAATCGATGAAAAAATAGAAGAAATCAGAGATATAGGAGATGTTTCAAAGTTAAATGAATATAAAAAAGAGGTAGATGAATTAGTAACAAAAAAAGCTAAAATTGCAGGAGACCTTAGTCCAAAGGGATCATATCTAAACCAATTGATTTCAGAAAGAAGTAAGTATGAAAAGGAATTGAACTCAGGTGCAGAATATATAAAGGCTGCAGAAAGTGGAATCGTTTCTTATAGAGTGGATGGATTGGAAGATAAATTGACACCTAATAATTTTTCGGAATTAAGTAAAGAATTTCTAGAAAATCTAGATTTAAAAACTGGTAAAATAATAGCTACAAATGAAGAATCTGGAAAGATAATAAATGCCTTTAGTTGTTATATTGCAGTTATTTCTACTTCAGAAGATGCAAAAAATGCTGAAGTAGGAAATAAAATTAAAGTAAGATTATCAAATAATGTTGAAATAGATGCAGAAATAGTGCATTTAGCTAAACAGAATGATAACGAAACATTAATTGTTTTTAAATTTAAAAATCAAATTAGTGAACTTACTAGTTATAGGAAAATATCATGTAATTTGATTTGGTGGGAATATAAAGGATTGAAGGTACCAAATCAAGCTATTGTGAATGAAAATGGATTGGATTACGTTGTTAGGAATAGAGCGGGATATTTAGACAAATGTTTAGTAAAAGTAACAAATAAGAATGAGAATTATTCTATAATAACATCATATTCGACAGAAGAATTAAAACAGCTAGGATTTACAGAAGATGAAATTAATTCATATAAAAAAATATCTATTTATGATGAGGTTTTATTATCCCCAGACTTAAGTAGAATACAAACAAGATAACTAAAGATAGTATATTAGTATTAAAAAAAAGTAATTTAATAGGAATTGGAAAATATTACATGAATATTACATAGATATTAAAAAACTATGACATTCACTAAAAAGTATTGACAATTAATAAAAAAAAGTGGATACTAATATATATAAAATACAAAGGAAGTAAATTAGGAGGTTTTTTTATGTCAGCATTAATGAATAAAGTTTGGGATCTTTTTGGAATGGATTCAGCAGAGCCAGAGGAATACGAAGATGAAAACGTATATGATTATGAAGAAGAGGATGAAGTGGTAGAGGATAGAAAACTATTCGGTGGCAGAAAGTCAAGAGAAAAAGAAAAAGTTGTAGCAATGCCACAAGCACAAACAAATGCTATAAAGATGGTTATATCACAACCAACTACTTTTGAACAATCAGATGAGATATGCAGTTTCTTAAAAGAAAAGAAATCTGTAATAGTTAATCTTGAGTATGTAAACAAAGACGTTGCAAGACGTATTGTTGACTTTATTAGTGGTGGAGTTTATTCTTTGGACGGGTATATCCAAAAAGTATCTAATTCAATTTTTTTAGTAGCACCATCTAATTATGAAATTACAAATGAAATGGCAAGAGAGGAAATGAAAAGCAAGTTATCTGTTTCATGGTTAAAGAATAATGGACTTACTAACTAATTTAATGGATTCTTTGCTTTAGGTTAGGGGGAATAAAATGATAACACCATTGGATATAGAAAACAAAAAATTTTCAAAGCAAATTATGAATGGTTATAGCGTTGATGAAGTAGATGATTTTTTAGATGAACTTACTGTTGATTATACAAAAAATTATAAAGAAGTAATGAAGCTAAAAAAAGAAATAGATGAAATTAATGCAAGCCTTGAACACTATAAAGCAATTGAAGAAACGTTACAAAACACATTAGTAATGGCTCAAACTACGGCAGAGGATGTCAAAAATGTAGCAAAACAAAAAGCAGATCAGATTGTAAATGAAGCAAAAGAATCTGCAAGGAAAGAATTATCTAGTTTGAAAGATGAAATGGCTTCCATACAAAAAGAAAAGGATGACGTAAAAAAACAGTTTGACATATATAAAGCAAAAATGGAATCACTATTAATCTCACAACTTGAATTATTAAAAGATATGAATAAATAAAAAGATTTATATGAAAAAGACTATCAATGATAGTCTTTTTTTATACTTTTAATTTTGCTGTTAAATAGTGAAAAATGTTGCAAAATGTTGACAAAACTGGCAATATATTACAAAACTATTAAATGCATATTACAATTATGTTAATGCTATTGACATTGAAAAAAAAACATATAAAATATTAATATAAGGAATTGTAAATTATGAGGATAATAAGTGGAAAAGCAAAAGGAACAAATTTATATACTTTAAGAGGAAATCAGACACGACCAACTTCTGACAGAGCGAAAGAAGCTCTATTTAATATTATAGGGACAGATGTTATTGGATGTACTTTTTTAGATTTATTTGCAGGTAGTCGGAGCAATTCGGATTAGAAGCAGCTAGTCGAGGAGCTAAAAAAGTTATTTTAGCGGATAAATCTAAAGATGCTGTGGAAATAATAAAAAGGAATTCGCAAAAAACTCATTTGGAAAAAGAAGTGGATATATATAAATTAGATTATCAAGAAACTTTAAGGAATAAAGTGAGAGAAAAACAAGATTATATTTTCTTGGATCCACCATATCAATCAAATTTATTATACGAAGCAATAACAATGATTTTAAAACAAGACATATTACAAGACGATGGAATTATCATAGCTGAAACAGATAGGCTAGAAGATTTTAAAGAACAGATTAAAAACTTAAATATTGATATAATTGATATAAGAAAATATGGAAGAAACGAATTCGTGTTCTTAAGAAAAGTTGTCTAGTTGGAAAGGGGCAGAAAAATGGAAATATTTACTTTGCTAGAAACACTAGAGGAGTTAATAGAGGAAGGCAAAAAGATACCATTTACATCTAAATCTATTGTTAACAAAGATGAAATATTAGATTTAATTAATGAAATAAGAATAAAAATGCCTGATGAATTAAAGCAAGCAAAATGGATTAAGGAAGAAAGGCAAAGAATTTTAGTTGAAGCCCAAAAAGAAGCAGAAGGAGTAGTAAAAGAGGCTGAAAACAGAATTATTGCTATGATCGATGAGCATGAAATTACTAGAAAAGCATATGACCAAAAAGCAGAAATAATTGAAACAGCAAATGAAATGTCTAGAGAAATATCTAAGGGTACAAAAGAATACGCAGATAGTTTACTAGAAAATACTGAGACAGTTTTAAATGATACATTAGGAAAACTAGAAACTAATATAAATGAAGCATTAAAATTAATGGAAATATCATTAGAAGATACAATCAAAACAATTCAAAACAGTAGAAAAGAATTAAAATAAAAAGAAAAGATGGACATTCTTCTAAGAGTGTCCAATTTTTAAATAAAGGATGGTAGAAAAGTGGCAAAGAAAAAATATAAATCTAACGGAAGAGGAAAGAGAAGTCAACCTGCAAAAAGAAGTGTAGATATAATGCCAATTGGATTAATACTATTAAGTGTTCTTTTAGCAGTCCTTATATATACAAAATCAGGAACGATAGGAAATAAATTATATGAAACTTTAGGCGGTATGCTAGGTTTCATGGAATATATACTTCCTGTAGGAACATTTATATTAGGAGTTAAGATTGCGTGTGAAGGAAGAGATACTCTGACATCAAAGCTTGCTTTATATTTGATAATGTTAATAAGTGTTGCTGTTGTGTTTAGTGTTTTTCAAATTTCGTTTAATGAATTAGATACTAATAAAGAATTATCAGAAGTTGCTAAAGATGCATACGAGATAGGAATGTTAGCTAAAGGGGGAGGTGCATTAGGCGCAATAGTTGCAGTTCCACTAGTAAATTTACTAGGAGTAATGGGAGCAATTATATTGTGTTTAGGTATTGCAATATTACTAGTAATATTAACCTTTGGAATAAATACATCAGACATAATTAGTTCAAATATTGATAAAATGAAGGAAAGAAGAGAAGAGAGACAACGTTATAGAATGGAAATGGCGGAAGATGAGTATGACATAGAACCAAAAGCTATGAAGGCTAAGGCTTCTAATCAACGAGTTAAAGCTCAAAAAGCGGTTCCTAGAAATAAAACAAAGGCTAAGAAGATATTTGAGCAAATTAACGAGGATCCACAAAATGAAGATATGATGGAAGAACAAATAAAAATCAACTTTGGTGGACAACCTGTGGAAAGTCTTTCTAAAAATCAGCTAGAAAGTGGAAAACCATCTAAAACAGAAAAAAGTGATAAAAAGGCAAAGTCAAAAAATCTAGAAAAAGAAGAAATTCAGCCAGACTATATTGAAGCTAACTTATTTAGTACAGTTGAAAAGGAAAAAGAAAATAATACAAAAGAAGTATTACAATTAGAGCACATGATAACAGTAGAAGATGAAAATTATGAATGTCCACCATTAAACATTTTAAGTAAGGGAAATCAAAAGCAATTAAAAGGTGGAGCAAAAATTGTAACTAATACAGCTTCAAAATTGCAAAAAACGTTATATAGTTTTGGAGTTTCAGCAAAAGTTGAAAATGCATCAGTAGGACCAGCAATCACAAGGTATGAGTTAAAACCAGCTGAAGGTGTGAGAGTTAGCAAAATAGCTAATCTAGCAGATGATATAGCTTTGAATTTAGCAGCTGAAACTATACGTATTGAAGCGCCTATACCAGGAAAACAAGCAGTAGGAATAGAGGTTCCTAACAAAGAAAGACAAGCAGTACATCTTCGCGATGTTTTAGAAAGTAATGAATTTCAAAATTGTAAATCTGAAACTGCAGTAGCATTAGGAAAAGATGTTGCAGGAGAAACAGAGATAGCGGATATTGCTAAGATGCCTCACGTTTTAATAGCGGGAGCCACAGGAGCGGGTAAAAGTGTATGTATAAATACGATAATAACGAGTATAATATATAAATCAAAACCAAGTGAAGTTAAGTTTGTCATGATAGATCCAAAAGTAGTTGAATTATCTGTATATAATGGTATTCCACATTTATTAATACCAGTTGTAACAGACCCTAGGAAGGCAGCAGGAGCACTTGCTTGGGCCGTTCAAGAAATGGAGAATAGATATAGTTTATTTGCACAAAAAGGAGTTAGAGATTTAAAAGGATACAATAAGATTGTAGAAAAGAAAGAAGAAGGACGTGGAAAATTACCTAAGATAGTAATTATAATTGACGAGTTAGCTGATTTAATGATGGTTGCAAAAAATGATGTTGAAGATGCAATTTGTAGATTAGCTCAAAAGGCAAGAGCAGCTGGAATGCATTTGGTAATAGCAACACAAAGACCATCAGTAGATGTTATCACAGGAATAATTAAAGCAAATGTACCTTCAAGAATAGCATTTACTGTATCTTCACAAATAGATTCAAGAACAATATTAGATTCAATTGGAGCAGAAAAATTATTAGGAAAAGGAGATATGTTATTCTTTCCTGCAGGAGCTCCTAAACCTTCAAGAATACAAGGTGCATTTGTATCAGATGAAGAAGTTGAAAAGATTGTTGATTTCTTAAAATCAAATGGGGAAGCTACATATAGTGAAGATATAATTGAGTCAATAGAAAATAGTGGAAAAACGGACAAAGAATTGGCTCAAGAACAAGCACAAGAAGATGATGCAGATGCTTTACTTCCAGAAGCAATTGAAACTGTTGTGGAAACTGGACAAGCATCAACTTCATTCATACAAAGAAGGTTTAAAGTTGGATATGCTAGAGCAGGAAGGATTATAGATCAAATGGAGGAAAGAGGCATAATTTCTGGATATCAAGGAAGTAAGCCAAGACAAGTATTAATGACATTAGATAAATTAAATGAATTAAAGATGTCTACAGAACCTAAACAGGAAGAAGGATAGATAAAAATCAAACTGTCAAGAAAAACTTGATAGATGGAGGTTTTATGTTGCAAAAGAAAAAAGATAACCTATTAGGGAAAATTGTAAGAAAAAATTATAATAATAAATTAGAAGAAGTGCTAGAACATAAAAAGTTTTCAGAACATACTAAAAGCCTTCTTCTTAGTATGTTGTACAAAATTGAAGGCGCTTATCCAGATTATGAAAAGGCTAAAAGAAATGTTGAATCTAAGGAGGAGTATATAGAGAATATAATTTCAACAATTCAAAATCAATGTAGTACAATAGAAGTAATTAGTCCAAATTCTGAAAGAAGTCAAGAACTGGGGCAAAGAACTTTTGTTATTGATGAGGTACGAAAGACAATAAAATGTTATCCAGTAGAAAGAAAACTTTTATATGCAATAGCAAAAATAGGAAAAAAAGAATACATCATAGATAAAGAAAAATATGATATGTTATCAAAGCCTTTATCAAATTTAATAAACATAGGAAGCAACATTAATACAGTTGAACCGTTGAGAGATTTTAATGGATATTCATGGACTACACTTTCTAGAGAAATAGAAAGTATAGAGCATAATATCGTTTATCAAAATTTAAGGATTTTACTTGGTTACCAATTTTTAAAAGACTGGGTAGAAAATAGAGAATTTGTTGCAGATTATATGCTCTTATTCAAACGTAAAATAAAATTGGAATATGGAGATAGAAATGCAAAAAATATAGAAGACTTAGTTTCACAAATTGCTATATTATTAGAAATGAAAGTAAATGAACAAAGTAGGAAACAGTTGGAATATAGTGGAGATGAGCTTTTATCTAAATTAGCTAAAGTAACAGATATAAAAGAATTTACTGCTTATGTTTCAAAAAGAAAAAAAGAAATAAATGAAAAAATTAGAGAAATAGATACAATATTAAATAATTCTAAGTACTTACAAATTGAATATGAAAGACGTAATTCTGTTTTGCCGTTAGAAAAGAAAATTTTTAGTATGAGAGTTTTAGCTGAACAATTAGTAAGAGAAAGAGAAAATGAATTTGAGAAAATCGAAAAATTGAATAAATTACTGATGCCAAAGAATTTTGTAAGATATAAAAAAGAGCTAGAAGATAAAGAAAAAATTTATAACTTAATAAAAACAGAAAATATTGATATTGAATTGAGAAAATTAATTATACAGTTACAAAAAGTATTTATGAAATGTTTTGAAATTAAAATACAGCAAGCTAGAACTAAAAACGAAGTGATGCAACTTGTTTATGAATTTAGATATTATTTTTTACTAATGTTTGATTCAAAGAATTCAATTGGTGAAATACCTGAATTACAAAATGATATAGAAAGAACTATTTCTGCTTTGTTGGTAAGAACTAAATTAGAAGGAATTACAGGACAATTTACAACGATAAAAGATTTAGAAAATAAGATTTATAAAGAAATCTTTTTATTAAAAACTATATCTTTGGAAGATATATATATGGCACCTATAAAAGAAGACAATATAATTTTTATGCAGTTATATGATGAAAATGAGTTTGAACGAAAGATAGAATTAGGTACAATAGATGAAATTCCTAAAAGGGAATTGGGGTTAAAATTTAATAAGAAAGTCAAAGTATTTTATTAAACTTTGAGAAGGAGGCTATTTTGAAAATTACATTTTTAGG
>CANQPF010000017.1 GCA_947625665.1 uncultured Clostridia bacterium
ACCTGGCTCTAATGGTTCCATTTCAAACCATACATCACCATATTGTCCTTTACCACCTGATTGACGAATGAATTTACCTTGAACTTTAACTTTATTTCTAATTGTTTCTTTGTAAGCAACTTGTGGTTTACCTACATTACATTCAACTTTAAATTCTCTCTTTAATCTATCAACGATAATGTCTAGGTGTAATTCACCCATACCAGCGATAATTGTTTGACCTGTTTCATGGTTTGTGTATGCTTTGAATGTTGGATCTTCTTCAGCTAATTTTCCTAAAGCAATTCCCATTTTTTCTTGAGCTACTTTATCTTTAGGCTCAATTGCTATATCGATAACTGGCTCTGGGAATTCCATTGATTCAAGGATAACTGGATGATTTACATCACAAAGTGTATCTCCTGTTCCAACTTCTTTTAATCCTACGGCTGCAGCAATATCTCCTGCGTAAACTTTGTCAATATCTTCTCTATGGTTAGAGTGCATTTGTAGAATTCTTCCTATTCTTTCTTTTTTATCTTTGTTAGCATTTAAAACTGTAGATCCAGAATCTAATGTTCCTGAATATACTCTGAAGAAACATAATTTACCAACAAATGGGTCTGTAGCAATTTTGAATGCTAAAGCTGAAAATGGTTCTGAATCTGAAGTTTTTCTTTCTACTTCGTTTCCATCTTCATCTACACCCTTAATGTGTGGTACATCTAGTGGTGATGGCATATAGTCAACTATTGCATTTAATAGTTCTTGTACACCTTTGTTTTTATAAGAAGAACCACATGTAACTGTTACGATTTTGTTAGCTATTGTTCCAACACGTAAACCATGTTTAATTTCTTCTACTGTTAATTCTTCACCATCTAAATATTTCATCATTAATTCTTCATCTTGCTCTGCAACTGCTTCTACCAATTTTTCTCTATATTCTTCTGCTTGAGCTTTTAGATCTTCTGGTATTTCAGTTTCTTCTATTTCTTTTCCTAAATCATCTTTATGGATGAATGCTTTCATTTTTATTAAATCAATAATTCCTTTGAATTGATCTTCTGCACCAATTGGTAATTGAATTGGAACTGCATTTGCTCTTAATCTTGTTTTTAATTGCTCTACGCATAAGAAAAAGTCTGCTCCTGTAATATCCATTTTATTTACATATACCATTCTTGGTACTTCATATTTATCAGCTTGTCTCCAAACTGTTTCTGTTTGTGGTTGAACACCACCTTTAGCAGCAAGTATGGCTACTGAACCATCCAACACTCTAAGAGATCTTTGAACTTCTACTGTAAAGTCAACGTGACCTGGTGTGTCAATGATGTTAATTCTGTTGTTGTTCCAGAAACATGTTGTAGCAGCTGAAGTTATAGTTATACCTCTTTCTTGTTCTTGTTCCATCCAGTCCATAGTAGCTTCTCCTTCATGGACTTCTCCTATTTTATGAGTTTTTCCTGTATAGAACAAAATTCTTTCAGTTGTTGTTGTTTTTCCAGCATCTATATGCGCCATTATTCCTATATTTCTTGTTCTTTCTAGTGGGTATGCTCTTCCTGCCATTGTTTTATTTCCTCCCTTCTATTTCTTCATTTATCTTTGTATGATTTGTAGATTGTTACTTATTTAAATATATTAATTTTGATTCGAAGTAGTGAGATACAGATTTTTGTTAGTTAGTCTAGGACGAAGGCATACGTTGGTACGTCGAGGTCTAGGGTAACTGACGAAAATTTGTAGATTGCTGCTTCCAATCAAAATTCTACCATTTGTAATGAGCGAAAGCCTTATTAGCTTCTGCCATTTTATGCATATCTTCTTTCTTCTTAAATGCTCCGCCGTTTCCAACTACTGCATCTAAGATTTCACCAGCTAGTTTTTCTGCCATTGTTTTTTCATGTCTATTTCTAGCGTAAGCTACTAACCATCTTAAACCTAAAGTTTGTCTTCTTTCTGGTCTAATCTCTAATGGAACTTGGTAAGTTGCTCCACCTACTCTTCTTGCTTTTACTTCAAGTACTGGCATTACATTTTCTAAAGCTGCTTCAAATACTTCTAAAGGATTTTTTCCTTCTTTTTCTTTTATGATGTCAAATGCATCATATACTATTTTTTGAGCGATAGCCTTTTTTCCATCTAACATTACGTTGTTTATTAATTTTGTTACAACTTTACTGTTATAGATTGGATCTGCTAATACTTCTCTTTTTGCTATATATCCTCTTCTTGGCACTATTCTTCCCTCCTTTTTTGAATTAATACTTAATTTAAGTATTTAGGTACTCTGGAAAGCTACGCTTTCCCGTATAGCGCTTATATCTATTCTAAATTTAAGTACCCTAAATTGTAGAATTACAAGCACTAACATTTGTTTAGATTATTTTTTAGGTTTCTTAGCTCCGTATTTAGAACGTGCTTGCATTCTGTCTTTAACTCCTGCTGTATCTAATGTTCCTCTAATTATGTGGTATCTAACACCTGGAAGGTCTTTAACTCTTCCACCCCTAATTAAAACAACACTATGCTCTTGTAAGTTATGTCCTATTCCTGGAATATAAGATGTAACTTCGTATCCATTTGAAAGTCTAACTCTGGCAACTTTTCTTAATGCAGAGTTTGGCTTTTTAGGTGTAACTGTTTTAACTACTGTACATACTCCTCTTTTTTGTGGTGATCTGTCGTTTGTTAGTCTTTTATTTTTTGAGTTCCATCCATGTTGAAGAGCTGGTGAGTTTGATTTAGTTACTGAAGTTTTTCTTCCTTTTCTTACTAATTGATTAATTGTTGGCACTTAAATTTCACCTCCTAATTTTATATTTCTTTTTTATTACAAAGTAATAAATTCTTTTTTCGCTTATTCATTAGATGTTTTTATATTTTTACTTCATTACAAAGTAATAAACCGTTACGGAAATACATAATTACTGTATTTTACCATAACGGTTATTATTGTATCATTTTTATTTAAATTAGTCAAGTTTACTACATACATTTTTTATCTTTCTGTATCAGTTTCTTGATCTTGTTCTTCTTGTTGTGATTGTTCTTGTTGTGGTTGTTGTTCATTTTCCAGATTTCTTGTGTTAAAACTCATTACATATCCTCTATTTTCATCAAAGTTTATATTTACTCTCTTTCCTCTTTGCGCTGCTTTTATATTTACTATTTCAGCTATCTTTTTAGCTCTTGGTGAAATTTTCTTGTTTTTTGTTAACACAATCTCATTTAAATTTTCATTTTCTAAAATTAGATCCAATAATTCTTCAAATGCTTCTCTTTTTGTTGGTATTACTCCTCTGCTTGTTCTTCCTTGTATTTGTTGTTCATCTGGAACTTGTTGTTCGTTTGGAATTTGTTGTTCATCTGGAACTTGTTGTTCATTTGGTGTATTTTGATTTTCTACATTTTGAACTTCCATGTCCATTTCTTGTCTTACTCTTTGTAATAATTGTTTTTTAGCTCCATAGTATCTTGTAAAGCACTGTATTTCTTCTTCTCTCTGAACATTTGGATTATCTACTTTTAGTTCTTTTGGAACATTTTTACCCGAATTTTCCCTATTTTTTAATATTTCTGCTTTTCTAATTGCTGAATTAATTTTAATATTTTTTTCATTTTCAAAGTAATTTTCCATTTGCGAAAATAGTTGTTCAATATTTTCTCTTCCATATTCTTGTTCAAATTCTTTCAATTCTTCTTGCGTCGCAACTTGAAGCTCTCTGCTTAAAATTCCATAATAAGCTTCTTGAACATCTTTCATAATTTCATTTTTTTCTTGTTCTGTATATCTATTGTCATTTTTCACTTTTTCTATGTCTTCTATATTTTTTATGCATATTTCTTTTGGTGTTAATCTTCTAAATTCTTCTATATCATATTCCGCTTCTATTGGTCTAATCCTAGCACGTCGTAAATCATTTTGTAATGCTTGTGCTGAATTTTCATATCTATTGCTTTGCGTAAATATTTTGTCTAACTTTTTTTGTCTAACAATATCTCGTGGTTGTAACATTGCTTCATATCTAAATCTACCTATTTTTTTATTTAAATCATGTAGCTCTGATAATTCCATCATATTCTCGTTAAATCCATCGACATATTCATCGTCTCCTAAAATTCTTCCCATTTCAGCCATCGAATTTGAATAAGCTCCTGTTTCTAACGAGTTTGAAAAATAGTTTCCTTCATATACATCTGTAAGTAAAAAATCTTTGGAATATTGAAGAGTTTCCTTGGTTACAGGTTCTGAATGCATACTTAATCTTTGTTTGTAATGTTCTAGTTCATGCAAAACTTCTATAAACATATTAAGCACACCATATTTTCTATCCTCTTCATCGTCTTTATTTAATTCACTATAAAAGTTCTTTTTGTAGAATCTAGAATAACATTCGTTACTATTAACACCTTCGTCTATAAATGCACCTATTGTAGTAGGTATTCGTGGTTCTTCATCCACTATTTCAAATTTAATGTTTTTAAGATATGCTGGAACTTCATCAAAATTTATTCTTTTATCTTTTTTTATCTTTTCAATTTCTAAATCGAAGAATTTTTTAATTATCGTATTTATCTGATTCATTGTTTGACTATCATTCATTTGTATCTTATTTGCTGTATAATTGTTACAAAATTGCTGTATCAATCTCTTTTGTTCTGTTTCTATTGTCTCTATTTCCATCTATTTCCTCCTAATTATACAATATGTTATCTTGATTGATCATCAAATTCTTCTCTTTCTGGTAAATTTTGATTTTCATCTCTTCTTATTAAATCATCTACTTCACTAAATACTCCTGCCGCCGTGCAAGCATCAACCACTTTGTCTACAATTGAGGCAATTTCTGAAGGAACCTCTACGTTAATATAAGTTTTTTGTATGGTTTGAACTAAAGCCCTAGATATTACATCTGCCATCTGACTTTGATCTACTCCATCTATAACCCAACCTGTTCCCCAACTACCAAATTGTTTCATGATTTCTTCTATACCATGAGATGTTGAAAAACTTTGTACAAGGAAGTCAAGTCCTGTTGATGAAGTTGTATAAGATGGGTCTTTAAGTATTGCTTCTAATGTTTCCGCACCATGTCCACTAAATCCTTGTTTTATAGCGTCCATTATAGAAGTATCGTCTGTAAAATTAAATAGTCCTTGTATATAATCATTAGCATATTGCCTTCCTGTAGCATCACACATTGCCTTTGTAGCCCCATCTGCAATAGAGTAACTTATGTGATCACCAGGTTTCACTCCCATTTGTGCTAATTTATTAAGCGTATCTTGTGATAAATTATTTGGAACTGTATAATCAAGTGCTAGTGCTTGAATATTTTTTGCTGATGCTGGTTCAAACAATGGCACACCATTTCCAGTAGTAGTGTGATCCCAATATCCTCTATCGCCATATTTTAAGTCACCAAACTTAACTTTAAAAGGCACATCTTTCGTTTCATTAATCGTTACTGTGCTTTCTTCAACTATAGTCTTTGTTGGATTAATTTCATTAGCTATATATTTTATCAGACTTTGTTGTCCCTTTAATAAAAGAAGTTCTTCAAGCGCATAATATTTTGTCAATGTATTATTAATTCCCCTATCTCTTGCTTTCATTCCAATAGGATCTGCACTTATAGGTTGGCTTTCTTCATTTTCTGATTTTTGCCATATACCTTCTTTAGGTGTTTCAACATTTTGTATTCCTGCTGTTGCAACTATATTTTCGATTTTTCTTTCTATATCAGGACTAATATATTTTGTGCTTCTTGGCTCATTTTTAGCTACATCTCTATCTCCTGTTTTTTGAACATATTTTGAGTCTATCCCCTCAAACTCCAAAAAAGCACTTTGTATACTTCTGTTTTTTAAAGTATCTATTTCAGCGTTTTCTGTGTCTTTATTTATATCGTCGTATACATCTTCTCTTCGTACAATATTTTCAAACATATCTTTTCTTATTTCTTTGTTTTGTTCTACTTTTGCTTTTTCTTTTTCAACATTTTTTACAGCACTTTCTGTAACACCTGCAATATATTGTTCTTCAAGTCCCTTTCCTATTTCGTCCAATTGTCTATCCATTAAAATTTGTTCAGTTTCTTCTCTTCTTGATGGACTTATTTCATCCCACCAACCTTTGACTCTTGCTTTAAAAGCTCCATCACCTTGTTCTCTATAATAGTCTACTCTTGCTTCTCTTCTTGCATCTCCTCTACCATTATATGGATTTGGATTTTTATCATCATCTCCATAACGATATTTAGATATAGCAAGACCTGTTGCTTTTACTCCTAATCGTGGAAGATATGTAACAATGTTTCCAACATCTGCTACTGCTGTCCATACTCCACCTAAAAAACTTTTTGCTTTAAATGGATTTCTCCACTTTGTAAATGCATAAGCGTTATGTGCTAATATTCCTGCATTTTCAGCTAAAGTATTACTACTAGACATCTTTTTTAATGGTAAAAATGTTTTTGCCACTTTACCACCTGTTTTGTGATGTTCTTTATGTGATATGTAGTCATTAGCTGCGTAATGATAAGTTTTAAGATATGTTGAATCTTTTTCCATCTCTTCATGTAATTTAGAATATGCTTCTATTTTCTCTTCTGTTGTAGAAGCCTTTTTCATTTCTTCATAGTTTTTATATTGGTTTAATGCAAATTTATCTCCTGCCAAAATCTTTGTGCTTTTTTCTAATTTTGATTTATATGCTTCTAGTTGAAGGAATTTAAGAATATCTTGCGTAGTTTTTCCTGAAAACTTTCTAGCCACTTCTGGATCTGTAGAGTTAGCTAATGTATCTATTTCAGATTGAATTGCATCATAGTCTACAGTTTTATATTCTCCTTGTTTTTGAGTTCCATCTGGATTTAATATATCTGTTCCATCATCATTTCTTAACCCAAAAGAATTTGTAGTTATATGGTTTTTGAATACTTTTAAATATTCATCATATTTTGCTTTATATTCCTTATCTCCATACATTTGGGCTCTTACCATGTCTTTATAATATCCATCTTTTTCTACATCTATTTGCGCTTTTATATTTGATGGAATATCATTCTTATAGTCATCTCTTGTTGGTAAGTCCATATCCATAATTTTTTCTTCTTTGTTTAATTCTATAATTTGATTTTTATAAATGTCTACTTCTTTTTGGTATACCTTATCTTCTCGATCAAATGATTTTAGAACATCTTCAAAATCCACATAACCTTTTCTTATAGCTCGTCTACCTTCTTCTGTTGTGGGATCCATATCAGAAAAATCCATTGTAGAAAAAAACTGTGCTCTTGGATATTTAACTTTTGCAGATTTTAAATTTTCCATTAAATCTTTAAAATCTTTTTCTGCTTTTTGGTTAATTTCGTCCTCTACTTTAGGCATTTTTTTCATAGATTTTTTTCTATCATTTGCATTAATTTTGTCTAATTTTTTATCATCTACTAATCCTGTTTTTCTAATTTTGTCAACAGACTTTTCTATTTTAACTTTTAAATCTTTTATTTCACTTTCTTTTTGAGCTATTTCATTATCATTTACGCCTATTCTTAAACTTGTAAGTTCTTTTTCTAATTTTTTTATACTTTCAAAATTATCTTTAATTCTTTTTATGTTATTTATACAGTTAATTTCATTAACTGTTTTTACATTTAAATTAGATGCACCTGTCCCAATAATCTCTTTTTCTATATCTTCATATTTTCCTTTTGATTCTTTTATTTCAGCTTTTCTTGCCATGCTTTCAACAATTCCTGCTTTTAAAGCCTCTATATAATCAGAATTTGTAGGATCAATTGACTTTAATTGATCTCTTATTTCTTTTGTTTTAAACACATCTTCACTTATTTTTTCAAATAGTTTATCTACTTTAATCTCTTTTTTAGATTTTGTACCAGTAGATTGCGCAGTGCTATCTATTACATCTTTTATACCTGAATATAATTGATGAAATACATGATCAAAATCTTGGTTTTCATCTAATTTTATATTATATTGCATAGAATACAATGAAAAAATGTCTTTAAGAAATTTTTCACTTTTATTATATTTTTTTTCATTCTTATATATTTTTTCAAATTCATCGATTATTGATTGTGTATTGTTATTTATATCGTTCCAAGAAACTTTCATAATATTATCTTTCCTTATTTAAATTTTATTATATTGAACTTTTTAAAATTGCTTTTATTCTATTTATTAGAACTGTATATTCTAATAATTGTTCATTTGTCGCTTCTTTTATAGTTTCTTCTGTCATTTGTTCACTTACAATTCTTAATGCTTGCAATAATTTTTCTACATCACTCATAACTGATTCCTCCTCTGTTTTTATCTAATTTATCTTCCTTCGTCTTCAAGCTCTGGTGCTTTATCGCTTTCTTCTAATGGTTCAAAAGCTTTGTCTTCTCTTTCAACTCTTTTATCATTTATTGTATCAATTAATGCATCTATTTGTTTTTCAGCTTCTTCTAGAGATAAATTTCCTGAATTAACTTGTGAATCTAATCTCATTTCTTCATTTTCTTTTTTTTCTTTTGCTTCATCGTAATCCATTATTCCTAAAAATGCTGCATTTCTTGCTTTCTCTGCTGCTTCTGATTTGTCAAAATCTGTTATTTCGTTATTATTTTCCATCCTTTCAAAGAAGTAGTTTAATAATTTTTCTTGTATAGCTGCTTCTTTTACTGCATTATTATACGCTTCTCTCCTATCTTGTTTTTTTAGTATTACATCTTTATATTTCTTGATATCTGGATCTGCTTGGTTATTAACTATACTATTAACTCCATTAACAGCCGCTACTCTTCCTAAATTTTCTGCTTCGTTTAATTTTGATTCTTTATAATCATTCCACATCTTACCTGGTCTAATATATGCTATAATAGTTTTTAATGTATGAAATTTTCCATCACTTCTAAAATCATCTTTAAGAAGGTTTCTTTTTTCTTTATTACTTTTAGCATCAAATTCCGCTTCTTTAGCATTTCTTAGTTCTAAAGCTTTATCATTTATAAATTGAGCTTCATCTGTAATACCTGCTTTGTTCAAATATTCTGATTTTGCAGCTGCAGTTGGTATAAATTGTATATTTCCACTTGAATCTCTTACAACATTAAATTTACTAGCAAGATTATTTTCATCTTTAATCAAATCTTGATATCTTGTTAATGAACTATCTACTTCTTTTTGATAATTATCTTCTATTTTCATCTCTTTTTCATGGCTATTAATTTTTTCTTGTTGACGTTCTATTAATTTATCGATTTCTTTTCTTTGAGTTTTATCTTGACCATCTCCTATTGCACTTATAACATCAGATTCATTTGCATAACCAAATTCTTCATGGTTTGCTGCAATATCTTGACTTATTTTTTTATAATGTTCATTTAAATTTTCCTTTAAATCTCCTATTATTTTATCTGCATTATCAATCAAATCTCCAAATTTAGCATAAGTATTATTCATTTCATTATCAAATTTTGAAAAATCTAATTCTTCTCCTGGTGCATTTACTTTCATTATTTGATTACTTTTAATTGTTCCTATTGTATTTTTTATATTTTCTATTGCTTCTTTCATTTCATTTTCTTTATTTGTTAGTTCATCACCAGTTAAACTTGATAAAGATTTTTTATCAGCTTTTAATGTTTTTAACTGTTTTTTAACCATTTTCATCTTACTTATAGCATCTTGATCATGTTTTAATGTTGTTAAGTCACTTTTTGTCCACCATTTATTATCATTAGTAGTATAATCATCTTTTCCAAATATATCTTCTTGCTTTTTAGCTAATTCTTCATATTTTGCTTTTGCTTCTTCGTATTTTGCTTTACTGTTTTCTTTCTCTTTTTCCATAAAGTCTTGATATTCTTTTTCATCAAGTCCATTTCTTATTAATTGATTCATAATAGAATCTTCATTTAACATTGTTCCTATTGTAGTTTCAATTGCTTCTTCTAATTGTTTTTTTCTATCTGCTGCTTTCCCTGTTGGTGTTGTTGTAAAACCTGCTTCGATTGCATCTTTTATTTTTCCCAATGTCTCTGCATAATTAATTGTTTCTGTATCATTTATCTTTAAGTTTTTGCTTCCATCTGTTTTTGATACAGTTAATTTTGCATTTTGGTTTATTTCTGCAATTCTTTCCATAAATTTAATTAATGTTTTGAATGCTTTGGCATTTCCCTTTGATGCCATATCTGTAAGCTCTTGTTCTAATCTTGATAAATTACTTGCTGATAAATCAGTTTTTGTTACTTTTTTTAAATCCATTTTCTTTTTTATGATTAGTGTTTGCTAACTAATCATCTCCTCCTTCTTCTTTATTTTCAATTATCTCTTCTGTCATAACACTTAATCTAGCTTGAAGCTTATTAATTAAAATTAGATATTCTGACATTTCTTTTGCTGTTGCTTCTTCTTTTGAATCAATGATCTCTTTTTCTAATTCTTTTATTTTATTAACTATTTCTTGTCTTCCGTTCATTTTTCCTCCCTTCGGTTTCATAAAACTTCTAGTCAATATTATATCAAAATTTAGCAATATTTTCAAGTGATTATGTAAATCTGTTGTCAATTTATATAATTTTCTAAAAAACATTTAACTATTGATACAATTCTAGTTATTTTATAAAAAGAATAATTTTTTCATTTATATATTATAAGGATATTTTTTGTTTTGGCAATAGTTTTCATAAAAAAAGTTAATATGTTAATTTAACGTAACATTTGTAATAATTCACACTATCTCTAATCCTTTACGGCTTTTGACTTTTGCCCATTTTTTTTAAATTTTTAATGAAAAAAGTTTGGTTGTTTTTCTTGATTTTCCTTGATTTTTCCTTGTTTCTCTTGGGGACACTACGTTTTTAGCACTTTTTATAATTAAATTCTAAATATTTTAAGACGACCTTTTCTAGGTCGTCTTTTATACTTTTACATTATTTAATTATATTTAAACTTCTTTCTGCTAACTTTAGGTATCTCTGCTTTTTATCTCTTATTTTTTCTTCTAATGGTGGCAATATACCAAAATTTGCATTCATTGGCTGGAACTTTTCATTTGGAGTTGAAATATATTTTGCTAAAGCACCTATCATTGTATTGTTTGGAAAAATTATTTTATTTGCATTTTGGTATTGATTTACAGCGTTTAGTGCTGCTATCATTCCGGATGATATTGATTCAACATATCCTTCTACCCCAGAAATCTGTCCAGCAAAATAAATGTTATGATTACTTTTTAAATTATAAGTTGCATCTAAAAGCTTTCCTCCATTAATATAAGTATTTCTGTGCATTACTCCGTATTTTACAAATTCTGCATTTTTCAATCCTGGTATTTTACTAAAAATACGTTTTTGTTCTCCAAATTTTAAATTTGTTTGAAAACCTACCATATTATATATGCTTGCTTGTGAGTCATCTTGTCTTAATTGTACTAGGGCATAAGGTCTTTTAGCAGTTTTAGGATCATCAAATCCAACAGGTTTTAATGGTCCAAATCGTAAAGTATCTATTCCTCGTTTTGCCATAATTTCTATTGGCATACATCCTTCAAAAATTTCTTTCTTTTCAAATTCATGAAGTGTCACAACTTCTGCCTCTATAAGTTCTTTCCAAAACTCCTCATATTCTTCTTGATTCATTGGGAGATTTATATAGCTTGCATTTTGATTTTTGCGACGTTCATTCCATTCTTCAATTGTTTCATCTTTCTTTTTTTCTTGCTCATAACGATCTCCGTAAAAAGCTATTGAAAAGTCAATTGAATCTTTTTGAATTATAGGAGCCGCTGCATCATAAAAATATAGCTCTTGATTTCCTGTTATTTCTCCTATTTGATTTGCTAATTTTTCTGAAGTTAATGGTCCAGTTGCTATTATAACGATTCCATCGTTTGCCATTTGTCTTATATCTGTAACTTCTTCATTTATTATTTCTATATTGTCATTATTTTTTATTTTATCAGTTATTTTTCTCGCAAAAATTTCTCTATCTACGGCTAATGCTTGACCTGCAGGTACACTAGTGCTATCCGCAGTACATATTAATAAAGAATCAAGTTTCCTCAATTCTTCTTTTAGTAATCCACACGCATTTGTTAACAAATTAGATTTAAAGGAATTGCTACATACTATTTCTGCTAAATTAGGATTATGATGCGCTGGAGTAAATTTTAATGGTTTCATTTCATATAGTCTTACTCTTATTCCTTTTTTTGCAATTTGGTAAGCAGCCTCGCATCCTGCAAGGCCACCTCCTATAACTGTTATATAATTTTTCATATTATAAATATTCCTTCCATTGGAAACTTAAATCTTTTATTTTTTAACTATATTATATGATCTATACTTTATTTGCCCAATTATTTTAATTAAACAAACTTAAAATATCTTCTCTTGATAATTTGTTTACAAATACATTTTCATTATCTAACATATTATCTATTAGCTCTGCTTTACGTTGTTGTATTTCATAGATTTTTTCTTCAATTGTATTTTTTGTTATCAATTTATATACTTGTACATTATTTTTTTGACCTATTCTATATGCTCTATCTGTCGCTTGATTTTCTGCTGATAGATTCCACCAAGGATCATAATGAATTACAATATCTGCACCTGTTAAATTCAAACCTGTTCCTCCTGCCTTTAATGATATCAAAAATACTTTTATATTTTTATTTTCATTGAATTCGTCTACTAGTTCTATTCTTTCATCAACCTTTGTTGAACCTGTAAGTTTAAAATATTTTATATCTCTTTCTTTCAATTTTTTTTCTAATATTTCAAACATTGATGTATAGCTTGAAAATAATAGTATTTTATGGTTTCCGTTTATTGCATCTGTTACTATTTCCATGCACTGATCTAATTTGCTACTTCCATCTTTATAATCTTTTATAAATAAGCTTGGATGACAACATATTTGTCTTAATCTTGTTAAAGCTGCAAGTATTTTCATTTGATTATTTTTAAATCCTTCTGGGTCTATTTTCATCTCTTCTGCTATTTCTTGTTTTGCTTGTGCTAAATAAGTCAAATATAATTGTTCTTGTTCCTCTTTCATTTCACTCGTTAATATCGTTATGCTCTTTTCTGGTAACTCAGTTAATACTTCTGTTTTTGTTCTTCTCAATACAAATGGCTGAATTAATGCTTTTAATTTATCCATTATTTTTATGTTTTCATCTCTTACTATTGGTATTTCATAATTATTCTTGAATTTTTTATAATCAAATAAATATCCTGGCATTATAAAATCAAAAATTGACCATAACTCTGATAGTGCATTTTCTATTGGTGTTCCTGTTAATGCATATCTTGTATCTGCATTTATCTCTTTTATTGATTTAGCATTTTGTGTTGTACTATTTTTTAAATATTGTGCTTCATCTGCTACTACATATCGAAATTTATAATTAAGCTTTTTATATATATCAATATCTCTTTTTAATAAATCATACGATGTTATTACTAAATCATAATCTTCTATTTTTTCAATCTGTTTCTTTCTATCCGGCGCAGCTCCTCTAATTACTAATGTTTTTAATTTGCTTGCAAATTTCTTAGCTTCATTTTGCCAGTTCAGTGTTAAAGAACTTGGAGAAATTACTAAGCTTGCTCTTTTTTTGTTTGGTAGCATTTGCTCCTGTCCTTCAATTATTTCTGGATTGTTTTCAAACGTTTCAATATAGTCTAAAATCAATGATAAAATTTGAATTGTTTTTCCAAGCCCCATATCATCTGCTAGAATTCCTCCAAATTGATATTCATCTAGTATTTTTAACCATTTAAATCCTGTTTTTTGATAATATCTTAATGTATTTTTTAAACTATCTGGTATTTTTATTTCTTCTATATTATCTTTATCTAAGTTTTGCACTATGTTCTTATATGATTGGTCTTTTATCACTTCTGTTCCATGAATTTGTTTAAGTAATTCATTTAAATACATTGCTCTATACACAGGAACTTTAACTTCACCTTTTTTCAAGTCTTCTGCTTCTATTTCCATTCCTGTTACTAATTTTTCTATAAAACTAATTTCTTTACTATTTTGGATATCTATAAATTCACCTGTTTTTAGTCTATAATACTTTTTCTTTTCCTCATATTTTTCAAGTATCTTATTTATTTCATCTATATCTATATTAAAATCTTTAAGTGTAATTTTTAGTAATCCATTTTCAACCTTAACTCCAATATTTCCTATTTTTGGATGTTTTATCTGTTTTGTTTTAAATCTATCTGTAGCTAAAATTTCAAATTTTTGAGAATATTTAGGTATATCATTTATTATAAAGTCATATATTTTATCATCGCTTGGTAATACAAACCTTAAATTTTTTGCGTCAAACATAAATCCTGTTTTTTTAAACATATTTAAGCTTTGTGTTTCTTTTATTATATTCCTTGGAAAGTCTAATTTTAAACTTTCGTCTAATGGATTTATTTCCGTTCCTTCATAGCAAAATCTAACATCTGCTACTAAATAGCCTTTGTCATCGAAGTCTAAATATACTTTTGTTACTAATCTTTTTGGCTTATATTTCTCAATTTCTTCTTCTGATAAATCTTCAATACAAATTGCATTTTTTACTTTTGGCATAATAATTGAGAATAAATCTTTTAATTGTTTTTCTCCTAATTCGACTTCTGTTATATATTGACTTCTAAATACTTCTAATAAGTTTAGGTTTGTTTTCTCAAACTCTTCCTGACAACGGTACATTCTATCTTTTTTTAAGACATATTTATATTGTTTTCCACGTATTATTCTAATTTTAAAGATCTCTATATTTGGTTTTATTATATATTCGCAGTTTGTTTTTTGGTTAATATCCTTTTTAGTTAATATAAATTCTATATTAGGGTTTTCATCTAAAAATTCTATTTCTTGTGATTTTCCATCTATTTGAAATTTTACCAATTCTCCTTTTAATATTTCAAATAGTTCGTCTATCCCATTATTTCCAACTATTATTCTTGAAGAATCAAAATTGTTTGCTGGGTAATTATAATTATTAGCTCCATTTGAATTGGTAATTTTTATGTTTTCTGCATATTTTAATATAAAATCTAATAATTTTTGGCTTTTCTCGTTAAATATTTCTTTTCTATGCGTAAAATGAGTTTTATCTCCATATCTATAATATTCTTTGTTCAACATCCTATCATAAAATTCAGAAATATCTTTTATTTTATACTTTCTACCTTTACCTATTCTAAATTCTATTTTCATATTTCCTGTAAATCTATCGAATATTATTGTTGGTTCTATGTCAACACTTCCGATATCTTTTTCTTTGATTTCTTCTTCATTACCGTCTAATATTTCTAATTCTTCGTTATAAAATATATTTACTAGCTGTTTAAATCTCTTATAATTCTCCTGCATTTTATAATGTCAACCTTCCTTTTTCTTTTTCTAGCTAACTATTATATACCTTTTCTATTAATTTGTCTAGTTCTACACTAATTTTTAGAATAATATTGTAATCTTCTCCTTCCTCTATACTTTTATTTAACTTATCACGCAATTTACAAATTTCATCATTTAGCATATTTTTCGCTCCTTTTTCTATTTTATTTAACTTTAATTTTTCTATATTTAAAATTTACCATATTTTCCCAAGGCAGTCAATTATTTTATCTATGATTTTACAATTTTCGTATTACGTTTTTTATTGTTTTTTTTTGTTTTTCGACGGCATACATTTCAATATTACCTATTGCGATTTTATAAGAGATTTTCCTGTATAACGAAAAAGCAAAAAGATGAAGAAGAGTATAATATACAATTCTCCATCTTTAATTGCATTACAGGTTAAATACCTGTATCGTGTCAATATTAATATTCTAGTTCAGACGCTTCTAGAATTTCCTTCCAATATTCATCTAACCTATCTTCCAATGCAAGCATTTGCTCTTTGGCTTTTTCAACCCGACCATAATTAATATTGTCTGATATGTAAAAAATGAAGTTTTGTAACTCCTTTTTACGTTCGTAAAAGTATGGTCTTTGTAAGTAGCTAACTTGCATTGTTATAACGTAGTCTTCAAGTGTGTTTAAGTCTTTTTCTTGTTCGTCAAGAATTTCATAGAGACTAATCTCAATTTCAATAAGTTCATTCTTTTCCATAGAATGCTTAATTGGACTTAATGCTATTTCTAAGATTAATATCCAGATGACAAAAAACACAATTGTTAGTATAAGATCACTTATCAATTTTTCCTCCTTGTTTGTAACACTTATACTATTTTTATAGTATATAAACCAAACATATATCAATTGACACTTTTTTAAGTATAGATATAACTTCTATACTTAAAGCTTTTACTAAAGCTTTCGTATATTATATCATATAAAATATTTTCTTTCAACTTTATGTCAATAGATTAAAGCAGGTAAAATTTTATTTACCTGCTTTCTCTTTTTAATTTCTTACTATTGATATAACCATTTTATCTTCTTTAAATACATCTTTTAAGATTTGTTCAATATATTCTAAGTTTATTGTATCTATTTCCTCTAAGTAATCAAAACTGTTAATTCCTTTAAAACTATCTGCTAAAAACATTCTTGCTGTATCAGCAACATCATCATATTCTTTTACATAATTTCCATATAGACTTTTTTTAATACGTTCGAAATCTTCTTGTTTAATGCCATTTTCTTTATAATTTGCTACCGTTTTTTTGAATTCTTCATATACTTTTTCTGGATCATTAGCTTGACCAGTTAAGATTATATGTGCATACTCTTTAGCAAATTCAAAATCTTGACTTGGAGTTCCGTAAATAATTCCGGCATCATATAACTTTCTATATAGTTCTGAGCTCTTTCCGAATATTAAATCTAAAAGAATGGATATTGCTAAGTGATTCTTTACTTTTTCATCTTCTTGTAATGGTTTAACTTTTATTCCAATTGTATAAAGTGGAATGCTTACTTGCATTTTTTGCTCTATTCTTTCTTTTACAATTGTTTCAGGCTCTTCTGGATAAATTCTTTTTATCTCACCATTTGCTTTTTTATCTACTAGACGTTTTTTTATTTCTTTTAATAAATCTTCTGGAACAAAGTCTCCACATACTACCATTACCATATTTGATGGATTATAAAATGTGTTATAACATTTATATAAAACATCTTTGTCAATATGACTTATTGTTTCTATTGTTCCAGTTATGTCGAGTTTTACTGGATGTTCATGGTACATTGCTTCTAATGTATTTAAATATACTCTCCATTCTGGATAATCATCATACATCATTATTTCTTGACCTATTATTCCCTTTTCTTTTTCAACATTTTCATCTGTGAAATAAGGATGTTGAACATAGTCCATTAATTCATCTAATGCTTCATAAAAATTGTCTATTCCTTCAAATAAATATGCTGTATGGTCATTTGTTGTATATGCATTAGCATTTACTCCTAAAGATGTTAAAACATCTAAGCTATTTGTTCCATTTTCTTGTTCGAACATCTTATGTTCTAGAAAATGAGCTACTCCTTTTGGCACTTCTATTGGTTCAGTTTCACCTGGTACTACAAAAGTACTCTCATTTGAACCATATTTAGTTCCCCAAATGACATATTTTTTTTGAATATCTTTCTTTGGTATTATCATTACTGTTAAACCATTTTCTAGTTTTTCTATATATACTTTTTCCTTTACCTTTAAATTTTCTATAACTTGCATGGCTTTCTTCCTTTCTTTTCAATTGAATATAACCTATATTTGTATTGATTTTTATTTGTAGTTTTTAGTTTTTCAAAAAGTATATTGTATCTATCTTTACAGCTTTAGCTAATTTAACTACATCTTCCTTAGTTACATTTTCTATCTTTTTCATATATTCTTCTATATTCACATCTTGAGCCTTAGAAACTTCTTGTCCAAAGTAATATACTATTTGTGAATCTTGCTCGTCATATATAGTTTTTATCCCTTCTGTTATAACCTTTTTGGCTTCTTTTAAATCTGTATCTGTAAATTCTCCGTTTTCCATATCTTTTATTTGCTCTTTTATAATTTTCAATGCTTTTTCGTAATTTGATATTTCTATTCCTGAATTTATAAATATTGTATCTTTATGTCTCATATAACTTGAACTTGCAACATAAGCTAAATGTGCCTTTTCCCTTACATTTTGAAACATTTTAGAATTGGCACTTCCACCTAATATTGCATTATATACAACTGCATTATATTTTTCTTCTTCGTCATCTATGTTTATGTCCAGTCCTAGAACTAGCTTTCCTTGAGTTACTTCCATTGATTCTTCTACAATTTTCTCATCGTTTTGTGTATTCTTTTTTTCTTCAATTATTACAGGACTATATTTTGCTTCTCTCTCTTGTAGTTTTTGTATGTTACCGTCATTTTTTATTAATTCTTCTATGTCATTTCTTTGAGGGATACTTCCTGATACAAATATATCTATTTTACAATTTTGGATTAGGTTTTTGTAATGTTCATATAATTCTTTATTATCTATTTTTTGAATATCTTCAACATTTCCATATTTAAATAATCCAAATGGTTCTCCTTTATACATTTCCTCTATACATCTATTTAGAGCATATTGAGCTTTATTATCCTTCCTTCCTTCTATCAATTGTTTTAATGTATTTTTTTCTTGATCAAAGTATTCCTGACTAAAAGCATTATTTTCATTATATGGATTCAATACTATCTCAAGCATTAGTTTCATTGCTTCTTTCCACATTTGTTCATCAGATTGTGGAATAAATTCATCGTTTATCGTTTCAATATAAAACTTAAATACTTGATTGTTCCCTATTTTGTCAAGACCACAATCAAATGATCCTCCATACATTTCTTCCAATTTCTTGCTAAGTTCATCCTGTGTTGGTATTGTGGCAGTTCCCCTTCTTAACAATAATGATATTAGTGCATTTTTTGTAACATTTTCCTCATTTAAATCTGTTGTTAAAAACATGGCAAATAGATTTGTTTTAAATTTATTTGAGTTAATTGTATGCAATGTTATGCCTTCTTTTATTTGTGTTTTTATATCTTGCATTATTCTCACCTTTCCTTCCTTCTTTATTATGCTCAAATACTGATGTAATTATATTCTTTTATTTACTTTTTTTCAATTATTTAAAAACAAAAAAAGAATTTCTTAATAGAAATTCTTTTTTTACTATATTACTCATTTAATTAAAATTTTCTTTTCCTTGCAGCCTCTGATTTTTTCTTTCTACGTACGCTTGGTTTTTCATAATGTTCTCTTTTACGTACCTCTTGCATAACTCCAGCTCTAGCGCATTGTCTTTTAAATTTTCTTAGAGCTTCTTCTATATTACCATCTTTAACTTTTACCTCTGACATTCTCCGTTTCCCCTCCTTCCGGCCATACATGTATATGTATGTGGGATATTCTCATAACGTAATATATTATACATAAATCGCTAATATTTGTCAAGAGGAAAGTGAAAAAAGCTAATATATTTTGTATTTTTTACTACGTGAAAAAGTCGCTGTATACCTTAAAAGGTTACAGCGACTTTTCTTAGAACATTGAAACAGATTCACCAAGTAGCTCTTCTGCTACTTCAATTAAACTTTCTTCATAAAGGTCACTTTTTTCAAATAGTACAAAGTATGTCATAAATGCATTAATAGCTTTTAGAATTTCAGCAATAGTTCTCCTATTTTGGAGTTTGATTCGTGTATCTTTTTCCTTTTTAACCATTTCTATTATCATGGTTAATCCCAAATCATTGAACTTTGCTTTTATCTCACTTTTGAGAGCTTCCTTATCATGTTGTTTTATCGCTTCTTTTTCAGCTACTATGCCATCAGCAGCCATAGCTGCTGCCATATTTCCACCATCTTTGACTTTTTTAACAAAGTCGACTTCATCTATGTCTTTTGAATCAACTTCGTAAATCCAGTTTAGTAATTCTGAATAGTTTCTAATGAAACTTTCATTAATACTTTTTGGTGCATATATAACTCTTCTTTCAATCTTTGTAAGATTAGAAAAGTCTACATAAGTTGACAGTCTAAACTGTAAACTGCTACCATCTTTACCTTCGATGAGGTATGCTTTTATCCTACCTTCTGTTAATTCAAATTTATAGGATTGATCTTCTTTGTCTACATGCATCCGTTGAATGTTTTGTGTTTTTAGTAATGGCATTTTTCTCCTCCTTATGCCTTTAATTAATTTAATAAACGATATTACAATATTTAGCTAATTGAGTAACTCAATAGCTACTATAAGAGAAAAAACATTTCAATGTTCTTTTAGGACATTTGCTGTTTTTTGAGTTAAATAACTCTTTTTAGACTTTTGTCGAAATCTTCAACTTCTAAAATCTTTCCCAAATCTAAATTTCTTATTGGAAATATTGGATTTGTCTTTTTAGGTTTATAAATTTTGACATCGTCTTCTTTTTGGTTATTAACTCTGTCTCTTTCTGCTTTCTGGTTTCTAAACCGTCTAGGAATATAAATTTTGACGTCATCTTCGACATCTTCTATTCCCTTTACGAGATTTACATTTTGTTTATTCATATAAGTATTCTCTTTCTGATCCAGAACATTGTCCGTGTTATGTTAATATTATACCATATTTTTCAATTTATTTCAAATGGAATAGCCTTTTTGGATCTCAAGGATTTCTGTACATCAATTATTTTTTGATTAGTTGATCCTTTGAATCTCAATCCTACTTTTTTATTTTCTTCTTCAAATTCTCCATCTACTATTACATCAATATATTTCAATAATTCTGGTGTTTCCTCCCATTGTTCACACATTTTTCCTAATACATCATTTTCAAATGAATATCCTGTATAACACCATATTGTTTTTTCTGGATATTTTTCTTTTATTTTTTTTACTAAAGGTAGTAATCCTTGTTGATTAACATGTTCTAAAGGTTCTCCTCCTAGTAAAGATAATCCTGAAATATATGAATGATTTAATTCATCCATTATTCTATTTTCAGCTTCTTCATCGTATTTTTTACCATAGTTAAAGTCCCATGCTTCTTTATTAAAACATCCTTTACAATGATGTGTGCAACCACTTACAAATAGAGATACTCTAACTCCTGTTCCATTTGCTATGTCTACTTTTTTTATATCCGCATATCTCATATTTTCTCTCGCTTTCTAATATTATTTAATCATTTTATTTTTTTATCATTTCTACTATCTATTATGTAAAGTCTTATCTAGGTCGAAAAACAAATAATGATTGTGCAAATTCTCTGGTAAATGGTATTAGCCATAATATTAACCATAATAACACAACTATCCCTATAGCTGCCACCATTGCCAAAACCCCTTTTTTGGTTGGCTTATCAAGTTCTAGACTTTTCAATCTTTCAAATACTAACCTTGATATTTCAACTAAATCTGCCGTTGAACCCACTTCAGGCTTTTTCTTTATTTTCTTCTTTTTCTTTTTACCATAATCTTCATATTCATCATTTTCATCGTATTCGTCATATCTTTCTTGATTATAAAAATCTTCTCTGTTTTTATTTGGTTTATAAGAAGTTTTTTCTTGGTTATTGTTTTTCTGCGTTTTTTTAGCTTTACTTTCTTTTCTATCTGGTATATCAAACTTTATTTTTGTTTCAATTCCTGCTTCTTTATCAAATTGACTTCTTAGAAAATCATCAGATAAAACACTATACGCCTCTTTTATATCTTCTATTCTTTCTATTACTAGCTTCTTTGCTTCTCCTGAAAACTTATCTGGTTGGTATTTTTCAATTAATTTTATATAAGCATCTTTTATTTGTACATCTGATGCATTTTCACTTACTCCTAATATTTTATAATAGTTTTTCATACGTTTGATTTCCCTTTCTATTTTATGCTTATATTTTATAATTTGCTTTTTTCCTTGTCAATATTTTCATACTAAAAAAGAGCAATTAAATTGCTCTTTTCTAATACTAGTTTTCACCAAAAATTTCTTCAAATTCATCTGCTTCAATTTTTTCTTTGTCTAATAAAATTTCTGCTACACGATGTAATTTGTCTATATGATCTGTAAGTATTTGTTTTGCTCTGTTGTAAGCTGTATCGATTATCTTTTTAACTTCTGCATCTACTATTGCGGCTGTTTCTTCTGAGAATTCTTTAGTATGACCAAAGTCTCTTCCTAAGAATACTTCATTATTATCTCCACCTAAAGATAATGCTCCAACTTTTTCACTCATTCCATATTTAGTAACCATACTTCTTGCTATTTGTGTTGCTCTTTCTATATCATTACTTGCTCCAGTAGATATATCATTTAATATTAAAGCTTCTGCAACTCTACCACCAAGAAGTGATACTATATTTTCTTCCATTTCAGTTCTTGACATAAATGATTTATCTTCTGTTGGTCTATACATTGTATATCCACCAGCCATTCCTCTTGGTACTATTGATATTTGATGTACTGGGTCTTGCGTTTCTAAGTAATGACTTACTACTGCGTGACCACCTTCATGGTACGCTACTAATTTATTTTCTTTTTCACTTCTTACTCTTGTCTTCTTTTCAGGTCCCATAGTAACTTTTACCATGGCATCTTCAATTTCTTTCATTCCAATTTCTTTTAGATCTCTTCTTGCTGCAAGTAATGCTGCTTCATTTAATACATTCTCTAAATCTGCTCCTGCAAATCCTGATGTATTTTTAGCTATTACTTTTAAGTCTACATCATCACTTAATCTCTTCTTTCTAGAATGTACTTCTAGTATTTGCTCTCTTGCCTTTACATCTGGAGCTCCTACTACTATTTGTCTATCAAATCTTCCTGCTCTAAGTAATGCTTTATCTAATACATCTGGTCTGTTTGTAGCTGCTAAGACTATAACACCTTCGTTTTCTGAGAATCCATCCATTTCAACTAATAATTGGTTTAATGTTTGTTCTCTTTCATCATGTCCTCCACCAAGTCCTGCACCTCTTTGGCGACCAACTGCATCAATTTCATCTATAAATATTATACATGGAGAATTTCTTTTTGCTTGTTCAAATAAGTCTCTTACTCTTGATGCTCCAACTCCTACGAACATTTCAACAAAGTCAGAACCACTTATTATAAAGAAAGGAACTCCTGCTTCTCCAGCAACAGCTTTTGCAAGCAATGTTTTACCTGTTCCTGGTTGACCTACTAATAGGACTCCCTTTGGTATTCTTGCCCCCATGTCTGTAAACTTTTTAGGATTTTTTAAAAATTCTACTATTTCTTCTAATTCTTCTTTTTCTTCATCAACACCTGCAACATCTACAAATGACACTTTGTTCTTATCAGCAGGAGTCATCATTCTAGCTTTACTCTTTCCAAATGTCATTGTTTTATTTCCACCTTGAGAGTTCGTTCCGCTCATCATGAAGAACCAGAATATAAAGAATATTATTAAAATACCAAATGGTGTTAATAAGCTTAATACTGTTATAAATACTGATTCTGATTTTTCTTCTAATGAAAATGCTTCATTTTGTAAATACTCTTGTGAATATGTTAAGAAACTTCCCATATCTGGTATGTTTGCTTCTTTTGCTATATTGCTATCTTTTAACATAACATTTGCTGTTTTTCCATCTGATGCGATTTCAATTGATTCTACATTACCAGCTGTAATGTTAGATAACAATTCTGAATATTTTAATTTTGAATTTTTGTTTTCCATTATTGAGGTTAATATGACTATAAATATCATTCCTATTATTAACCACATTGCTAATGTTTTTATTCCTTTTTTCAATTCGTTTCCTCCCTGCCTTCATTTTATTTATTGACTTTATAACATATTATTTTTTGTTTTTCAACAGTTTTTTGTATGTCTTTTTCGTTACAAATAAGCTGTTTTCAAGCTTTTACTACGGATACTCACTTTTGCTTACAGATGTAAATTTTATGATTTTTTACTAATATTTTTGTGTTTTTATTTGGTGTTAGATATTTATTACCAATATTATTGTCACAAAGCTTTATTATATCCTCTATATGTATTTTTTCTATGTTTTTACTTGAACCAAATAATATAGATATTATATGTATTATAAGTCTTGATTTTACTGCCTTTTCTTGTTTATTAAATTTCTTCAAATCTAATATTATTTCGTCTGTTTTTTTACAAATTAATATTTCTCTATATATTCTATTAGTTTCTTTTTTTAGATAGTCATCTTCTTGTTTCATTAAATCTGACAATCTATTTAAAGTTTCTATTATATTTGGATTGAATTCTTTCTGAATATACGGAATTACCACATTTCTGACTTTATTCCTTGTATAATCATTTTCAAAGTTTGTTTTATCAATTTTTGGCTCTAACCCTTCTTCCGTACAGTATTTTTCAATTTCTTTTCTTGTAATTTGTATAAGTGGTCTAATATAATGACCATTTTTTACTTCTATTCCTCTTAAACCTTGAATTCCGCTACCTCTTAGCACATTCATTATTACTGTTTCTGCCCTATCATTTTTATTATGTGCTATTGCTATTTTATTTGAATTTGTTTTTTTGAGAACTTCCTCAAAAAATTCATATCTTATTTTTCTTCCAGCTTCTTCTAATCCTATTTTATTAGTATTCGCTAATTTAGGTACATCTATTCTTTTTGAAAAAAATTCTATTTGCATTTTTTTGCATTTTTTTCTTACATATTCTTCATCTTCTATTGCTTCTTCTCTTACCATATGGTTAATATGAGCAACTACTAATGTTATTTCTAATTTATTTTTTAGATTGTTCAAAACGTTTAAAAGTGAAATTGAATCTGGTCCCCCTGAAACTCCTACAACTACTTTATCACCTTTTTCTATTAAATTGTTGTTAGTTATTGTTTCTAAAACTTTTTTCTCCATCTTCTATATTCTTCCCTTCTTCACCGTAATACATCAATCTTTTATATATAAATTTTAAAAACATGTATACATATTTTAGAAACAATCTCTTATAGTAATAATTACAGGCTTTTAATGAAGTTTCGCAAAAATATATATCCATGTTTTTATTTTAATCATCAAATCTTTTTTCTAGATTTACAAATTTCGTATAATTTCCCATCCATAGAAGTTCTATTGTTCCTGTTGAACCACCTCTATGTTTTGCTATTATGACTTCTGCTATATCTTTCTTTTCGCTTTCTTTGTTATAGTAATCATCTCTATATAAGAACATTACTATATCTGCGTCTTGCTCGATTGCACCTGATTCACGTAAATCTGACAACATAGGTCTATGATCAGGACGTTGTTCCGCAGCTCTTGATAGTTGTGATAAAGCTACTACTGGTACATCTATTTCTTTTGCAAGTATTTTTAATGAACGACTTATTTCTGATATTTCTTGTTCACGACTTCCGTTTCTTCTATTTGAAGAACCTTGCACCAATTGTAAATAATCTACAACTACTAATCCTATATTTTTTTCTAATTTCAACTTCCTAGCCTTTGCTCTAATTTCTGTTACTGAAATTCCTGGAGTATCATCTATATATATTTCTGATTCTGATAGTGGACCTATGCTTGCTGCTAATTTTCCCCAGTCATCTTCTTCTAATTTTCCTGTTCTTATTTTATTGCTATCTACCATTGATTCACTACATAGAATTCTGTTTACTAATTGCTCTTTTGACATTTCTAGGCTAAATATTACTACTGGTACTTTTGATTTCAACGCTGCATTTGTAGCAATATTAAGTGCAAAAGCTGTTTTACCCATTGCTGGCCTTGCCGCAATTAGTACTAAATCTGAATTGTGAAGTCCTGCTGTTCTATAATCCAATTCTGTAAAACCTGTTGGAACACCTGTAATATGTTCTTTTCTATTATATAACTCTTCCAATTTAGTAAAACTTTCAACTAATACATCTTTAATTTGTTCGTAACTTTTTTTACTTTTCCCCTGCATTACGTTGAATATTCTTTTTTCAGCACCTTCCATTATATCATCTATATTTTCTGTTGGATCATATCCTAATTCTATAATTTCATTTGCTGTTTTTATTAACTCTCTTACTGTTGCTTTTTCTGATACTATTTTTATATATTTTTCTGCATTAGCTGTTGTTGGCACTTTTTCTGGAAGCTCGGATAAGTACTCCAATCCACCTATTTTTTCAAACATATCCATTGATTCTAGTTCAGATTTTACCGTAATTATATCAACTGGCTCACCTTTACTATATAAGTTAACAATTGCTTCATATATTGTTTGATTATCTTCTCGATAAAAATCATCTTTCTTTAATGTTTCCATTGCTGATATTACAGCATTTTTATCTGTTAACATACTACCAATTATAGCCTGTTCTGCTTCTATATCATGTGGCGGCACTTTTCCTAATTCCATTAAAATGTAACCTCCTTAATTATAAACTATATTTATTCTGAAATTACATCTACTTTAAGCTTTCCATATATTCCTTCATATAGTCTAATTTTTACTATCGTAATTCCTAATACTTTTATTGCTTCTTTTAGCTCTACTTTCTTTTTGTCTATCTCTATATTGTGTTCTCTTCTTAGAACTTCTACTATTTCTTTTGAAGAGACTCCTCCAAATATTTTTCCACTTTCTCCTACTTTTACTTTGATTTTTATCATTATTTTTGATAGTTGATCTGCTAATTGCTTAGCTTTTTCTTTATCTTGGTCTTTCTTATATTGTTTTGATTGTTCTCTTGATTTTAGTTTTGCCATGTTTTCTTTATTTGCTTCTACTGCCATATTTTTTGGAAATAAGAAGTTTCTTGCATATCCATCTGATGCATTTATTACTTGGTCTTTTCTTCCAACTCCTTTTATGTCTGTTAATAAAATTACTTTCATTATTTACCACTCCTTTTTTGAAAATCATTAGCAAACATTTTAATCTTATTGTTCAAGTTCACTAAAATATTCATTTATGCGATTTATTAGTTCTTGTTTTGTTTCTTCTATCGTCATTCCTTCAACTTGTGCTCCTGCCAATGTTAAATGACCACCACCTCCAAGTTTTTCTAATATTACTTGAACATTAATATCTCCAATTGATCTACCACTAATACAAACTTTATCTTCTAAGTTACCTATAACAAATGATGCTGTTATATCACTAATTGTTAATAGTTCATCTGCTGCCTTTGCACATATTAAACTTGCATCTTTACTTTTTTCTCTATTTATTGCAATTCCTATTGAACCATTCATTACCTCTGCACTTTTTACTATATCTGCTATCTTATTAAAGCTTGATAAATCTGATTGGAACCATTTTTTTACTTTTATTATATCAACACCGCATCTACGTAAATATGCAGCTGCCTCAAAAGTTCTTACACCTGTTTTGAATGTAAAGTTTTTAGTATCCATCATAATTCCTGCATATAAACTTTCTGCTTCTATTTGTTTTAATTTTATTTTTGCCTCTGCATATTGTATAATTTCTGTTACTAATTCTGCTGCTGAAGATGCATATACCTCTTGGAACGTTAATGTTGCATTTTCGATGTAATCTGCACTTCTCCTATGATGATCTATTATTACTATTTTCTTAGTTTTGTCTAATAATTCTGGAAATTCTACATAATTTCTTTTTTGTGTATCTACAATTACTAATAGAGTGTCACCTTCAATATTTTCTTCTGCTACTTCTTTGTTTATTAATACATCTTCATATTCTTCGTCTTTATCTAATTCTTGTACAAAAGTCTCTAATGACGATGTTTCTCTACTAGCTACAATATATGCATTTTTATTTAGAGTCTTTGCTAATCTGTAAATTCCCATTGCTGATCCTATTGCGTCTATATCTGGGTTTGAGTGTCCCATAATCATGACTTTTTTAGATTCTTTTATTAGGTTTTCTAGGGCATGTGCCACAACTCTAGCTTTTACCTTTGTTCTTTTTTCAACTTCTTGTGCTCTTCCTCCAAAGAATTTATATATATCATTTTCTCTTACAACTGCTTGGTCTCCTCCACGTCCTAAAACTATGTCCATCGCAGCTAATGCTGACTTATACTTTTCCTTGTCTGTTGAGCCTTCATTAGATATTGCTATACTTAGTGTCACTTGTCCTGCACCATGTAAATTTATTTCTTTTATCTTATCTAGTATGGCAAATTTATCTTCTTTAACTATTTCTAAATATCTTTGTTCAAAGAAATAATAGTATCTATCTCTTTCAGATTTAATCACGACACCTTTAGATTTATCTGCCCACTCATAAATATACTTATCTATTTCAGCAGCTACTTGTGGTTTGTCTTGACCTTCTAATTGTTGCATTGTTTCTTCATAATTGTCTATCATTATTATTCCGACACATGTTTTTGAATCTTTATATTCATTTTGAAGTTTTACTTTTTCTGTTTCGTCTATGAAATATAGAATCATCATGTATTCTTCAGTTTTATTTTTCTTTTCTTTGTTTCTTGAATTTACAAATTTACCGACTACTCTAAATGTTTTGTCTTCAATTTGAACTATCTTCATTATGTCTTTATTGTATTTTTTATTTTTCTCTTCTTGAGCTTTTCTTATCTCTTCTTTTACATCTAAAATAATATCGTCTAAGTAAGTATTTATATCTACGTTAGCAAATTCACTTGCAAATTTTGAACTTCTCCATATTATATTTCCAGTTGTTTCTAATATAACAAGTGGCAAAGGCGAGTTTATTAAACTGCTCTTTGCAGCTGAGTCCAATGTTATTGTTAATCCTTGTAAAGTCTCAGATAGCTCTGCTTTTCTTTTATTGTTTGCATAGTAAGCATATCCTAATATGACTATATATATAATGATAGCTGGCACTATCCATTTAACATCCTGTATACATATAACAA
>CANQPF010000018.1 GCA_947625665.1 uncultured Clostridia bacterium
AACAGCTACTCCTGCAATTACTCCTATTACGTCTGCTGATATTTCAATTCCTTCATTTTTTGTTTCCTCAGTATTTTTCTCAACTTCGTTTATTTCTATAACTTCTCCTTTTTCCTCTTTTTGTTCTTTTTTTCCCATATCAAAAACCTCCTTTAAAATAACTTAATATATCAAAAAATTGATACACTAATTTGTCTATAGTATATCAATTTTTATTAAAATTTACAACCAATTTCTAGTAAAAAAGTTAAAAAAGCTTAAATTTATAGTGTTTGTTTTATTTTCCCTGATTCATAGAATTTCAATAACTCTGTTAAATCATTTATCTGTTGTCTTAAAATCTTTCCTATATCAGTATCTCCTACAAGTTTTCTAGGTCCAGCTGTTTTCTTAACTATAAGTTCAGATATAATATCTTTTTCTTCTTCAATAGCAACTTCAACTGATTCAAAAGGTTTATTTTGACTAAGCAATAAGCCGTGCGAATTATTAGTTAAAATATAACCCGCATTACCTGTTTTTTCTTGATAACTTTTTGCAAATCCTCCATCTATAACCAAAAGTTTTCCATTAGCTCTTATTGGGCTCTCTCCATCTTTTGCTTTAACTGGTATATGACCATTAACTATATGAGATTTTTTTTCATTTAATCCAAATTCTCTTAAAATTTTATTACATATTTCTTCATTTGCTGACAAATAATAATAAGCATTTTTTTCTTCTCTTCTAGCTTCTTTATCATCAATAAAATAACTTTCAAAAGTAGCCATTTTATCTTTTCCGAAGAATGGTGAATCTGGTGAAATCCATAAGTACCATAAAATATCTACTAATTCATCTCTATTATCTACATCAAAATATACTTTTTTTATTGTATCATTTATTAAATCTAAATATTCTTTCCCTTTTACTTTTTGCCCCATAAATTCAACTTCTCTAAATGTTCCGTCTTCTTCCATAGGTATACAAGCATGAAACAATAAGTTTGAATTAAATATTGTATATATCTCTCCTTTTTGATATATAAACTTAATATGTTCACTCAATTTTAAACTATGTTTAAAAGATTCAGAAAGTCTTTCTACAACTTCTTCCTCTTCTTCTGTGAGTTTATATGGATCATTCATATCTATAGTTGGAAAACTAGTATCATTTAATTTATATTTTTTACCATCAACAACCACATATCCTTTTTTTAAATTCATCTTATCTAATAAAAGTCTATTATCTAATTTATATTCAGGATGTTTTTTTATCAATTGTCCTTCTAATTTAAATTGTATAATCGTAATTGCTTTATGTATTCTAGCTATATCATTTTTATCTGTTTTATTATATTTATTTTCATCATAAACTTTTGGCATAAAATTTTCGCAATCTTCGTCTCCGTATGTTTCCATAGCAAAATTTGAAAGTGGTCTAATGTTTATTCCATACGCGTCTTCCAATGTTGCAATATTATTGTACCTTGCAGAAATTCTAACAACTGTCGCCATACTCGCTTTATTTCCACAAGCTGCACCCATCCATGAAATATCATGATTTCCCCATTGCATATCAATACTGTGAAACTTCTTCAATTCTTCTATAACTAAGTCAGGATGATTTCCTCTATCAAATACATCTCCTGTTATATGTAAATGATCAATTGCCATTCTCTTTATCAAATCTGAAATAGCTATAATAAAACTTTCAGCTTGCTCTAAATCAATAATTGTTCTTATAATAGCTTTATAATATCTTTCTTTATCTTTTTCATTTGAAGCTTGAGAATTTAATAATTCATCAATCACATATTCAAAACCTTTTTTAATAGCTTTTCTGACTTTAGATCTTGTGTATTTTGAACTTACTGTTTTTGCAACTTCAATTAAACGATACAAAGTAATCGTATACCACTCATCCAAATCCTCTATCTCTTTTTTCATTAATTTTAATTTTTGTTCTGGATAGTAAATTAAAGTAGCAAGTGTTGCTCTTTCTTTTTTAGTTATTGAATGTCCATAGATTTCATCAATTTTGCTTCTTATGATTCCTCCTCCATTATTTAAGATATGCACAAAAGGTTCATATTCTCCATGTATATCGCTTAAAAACATCTCCGTTCCTTTTGGTAAATTTAAAATAGCTTGTAAATTAATTATTTCTTCTGCAACCTCATTAATATTTCTATATTCTTCACTTAGCAATCTTAAATATTTCTCTTTACTATAATCTTTCTCCATAATTTAACATCCTCATATAATATATTTTACAAACATATATCCTTCCTTTTTAAAATTTGGTTTATATTATATCATATTTTGCCATTTTTTTCAAGAATATCTGCACTTTAGACTTTCTTTATGTAATCGATAAATTTTTCTTTTATTTCCTCTGGTAAAAGTATAATCTTCTCTATATCTTTTGATTCTACAATCTTTGGTATATATTCACCAGAATCTATATAATTAGGATCATGGCTAAATTCTGGACCTGTCCCTGTTCCAAATTCTCCACCTACATATTTACAAAGAAAATAATATTCTTTTTGTTTAAATTTCTCTGAATATGTTTCAAATAATAATTTTTCTATTTCTACTTCAATTCCAAATTCTTCTTCTACTTCTCTTTTTACTCCTTCCTCTAGTGTTTCTCCTTGTTCTAATCCTCCTCCTGGAAATGTATAATAATTTTGTATGTCTTTTCTTTTAGTTACATTTTTTCTATACATAAAAGCATATCCACCTTGCATTGGAATAATTGCAGCAACCCTAATTCTTGCCATGCACTTTACCTCCTATTTTATTTTTTCACAATATTGTACTAGCTTGTCCACTATATTTTTTATATCTTGGTCATCTTCTTTCATATATCCAATAAAAAATCCTGGATTGACCATTTCAAACTCTAACAATATCATGTTTTCTTGTTCATCTTTTATATAATCTATTCTACAAATATCTATATGTAAATTATAAAGTTTAGACATATATTCAATTAAGTTTTTAGCATTATTAACTTCTGTTTGGCTTGGAGAATATTTACTAATTTTTCTACTTTTTTGTTGTGGTAAATTTTCACCATCCTTATTTTCATATTGCTTTTGTTGACAATATGTTAATTCTTTATCTATAAATACTAATTGATATTCACCATTCCAAATACACTCTTGAATAGGTTGAACAATCCAACCTCCAACTTTTGTTTCTTTATATCTAAAGAATTGTTCATCAATGCTATCCAATGTTTTTAAAGAATTGCTTAATTCTCCTGTAATAGGCTTTATCAGATATTTTTCTAAATTTTTATATTTTGAAGCAATTTCCTCCATAGTAACAGATGTTGGGAATGATTCAGTAGGAATTGTAATAAATCCAATATTTTTAAGATACTCTGGATCTATCTCCATTAAGTAATGTTTTGTCATTCCCTTTTTCATTGCTTTAGCATTATTTAAAACTTTTCCTTCATATTCATTAATCAAAAGAGTTAAATATTTTTGTAATTTATCAAAATTAGCTTCAACTGAACCAACATTTCTAATCATTATAATATCTATATTCTTATTTAATTCTTCAATTGTAAAATCGATCCTTTTATCTTCATTTACATAATACACTCTATTCCATTTCTCATTATCAATATCTATATTTTCTAAAGTTGTTAAATAAACTTTCCAATTACATTCAAGAAATTTTCTTATCAAACATTTTACTTCCTGACTAACTTCTAATTCCTGATATCCTTCTTCTTTATGTATAATTGAAATATATTTCTGTAAACTTTCTTCTGTCCTTATATGTAGCATTATACTTTTATCCATTTTTCAAAACTCCTTCTATAAAATCTTTTCCTTTATTTTTTTCTTCCTTTGCATCTTCTTTTAATGTTAATTCTATCAACATATTATCGCATTTATATTTTTTTGAAACATATTCGCGTGCTGTTAAATTAGAAAAATTTATTACTTTTCTCTGTTTTATTAGTGCTCTTAAAAATCTTCTAATCTTTCCCATATCTTCTAGAACTTGTATTCCAGCAATATTTTGCCCATACATCTTGTTATTTGTTCTTATATAATCTTTATTTGTGATTTCATCACAATGCACATCAATAAACATTTTCACTTTACATTGATTCATTCTTTTTTGTATATATTCTATTTCCTCTGGTAGTCGTTCTTTTGCCCAACTTCTATTATAATCAATTCCATCAGTTAATCTATGATTACCATTTTTTACCCCATTAGTACTAACAATTGGAAATATCATAAAACAATTATTATCTAAATATTTTTCTTCATAAATTATCTTTTCTACAATTCCTTCTATAAAAAAGCTAGATAAAGTTTCTCCAGGATGTTGTCTAGCTATTATTACTATAGTAGGTTTTGATTTGTCTCCTATAACAATTTCTTTTATAGGATCTTCTTTAATTTTAATCCTAGAATTGCCTTTTATGGTATTTAAAAAATTTTCTAAATCAATTCTTGAATATCTAGGAAATAAAGATATTTCCCACTCTTGTTCTTTAGGAACAGTTATAATTATATCTTTATCATCATTACTATTAAAATTTTCTTTGTTTATTTTCTTCCATTCTTTTTTATCTCTTATATAAGGAACTGGTATATTACCTTTTTCATAATAGGATGATTCTTCAAAGTTTTTAATATGTATCGTTGCAACATTATCTCCACTACTCACACAAAAATTATAATAATACCCATAATTTTTTCCTTCTTTTTTTATACTTAAAATAGCTTCATTTTTTTTATTATCTATTTCTTCTATTCTTATAGAAGCTCCTTCATAATTATTGGTTATCTTCAATAATATCCCTCCATCCATATCATCACAATTATATTAAAAATATATTACATTTTCAAGTTTTTACAAATAATACTTTTACTTTTTTTAATTAGTGGTATAATATGTATAGAATACTAAAATTTGGAGATGATAATTTTATGGCAAAAGCTAAAAATACAAAAGAAGAAGTTAATATTACAAAATTATATGGAAAAGAATGTACTTTACCTAAAGATGAATTTTTAAAAAGCTTCAAATTTTCCGAAAAAGGTTTAACTTCTAAACAAGCTGAAGAAAACCTACAAAAATTTGGTTCAAATGAGATAACTCAAGCAAAGCCAAAAAAATGGTATAATTATTTTTTAGAAAGCTTACTATCACCATTTAACTGTATTTTACTTGGTATTGTTTTAATTTTGTTTTATACAGACGTTTATTTAGCTAGAATACCAAACTATGCAAATATAATAGTAATAGCTGTTTTAGTTACCGTAAGTACTTTCTTAGACTTTTTTGAAGAATATCGTTCTAATAAAGCAGCTGAAAAATTAAAAGAACTAGTTGCAACTAATTCTACAGTTATACGTAATGGAAAAGAAATTCAAATTCCTATTAAAGACGTAGTCGTAGGTGACTTAGTGAGCCTTTCTGCTGGTAGTATGATTCCAGCTGATTTAAGAGTTATCGAATCAAAAGATTTATATGTTAGTCAGTCAGCATTAACCGGTGAATCTGATTCTGTAAAAAAATCAATTGAATCTGAATTATCTATAGAAAATTTAAACAACATTGCAGATTTAGATACAATTTGTTTTATGGGAACTAATGTTGCTTCAGGTACAGCAAAAGGTATTATTATAAAAACTGCTGATGACACATATTTTGGAAAAGTCGCACATACAATTTCGTCTGGAAAACCAAAGACTGCCTTTCAAGAAGGAATTGAAAATATTAGTAAATTATTAATTAGATTTATGATAATCTTAATACCTATAATCTTTATATTAAATTCGTGGAAACATGAATTAGTAACTGCTTTCACTTTCGCAGTTGCTATCGCAATTTGTATTACACCTTTATTACTTCCAGTTATTTTATCTTCAAGTTTGTCAAAAGGTGCTGTACGAATGTCAAAGAAAAAGACTATTGTTAAAAAACTGGACTCAATTCAAAACTTTGGAGCTATGAATATTTTATGTACAGATAAAACAGGAACTCTAACAGAGGACAAGATTGTTCTTGAAAAATATTTAGACATAAATGGCGAAGAAGACCTCAGAATTTTAAAACATGCTTTCCTTAATTCATATTTCCAAACAGGACTAAAGGGAAACATTGATGAAGCTGTAATTGCAAGAGGTCTTGAAAATGGAATGAAAGATTATAAAAAAACATATAAAAAAGTAGATGAAATACCTTTTGATTTTTCTAGAAGACGCCTTTCTGTTATTCTAGATGATGGCAAAAAAAAGCAGATGATTACAAAAGGTGCTGTTGAGGAAATACTTAATATTTGTACATTAGTAGACTATAATGGTCAAGTTAGTCCTATTACAAAGGATATAAAAAATCGTATTAAAAGCATAAGCAAAAAAATGAATGAAGAAGGACTAAGAGTAGTTGCTGTCTGTCAAAAAAATGATATTTTAAATGTAGAAAATTTTGATGTTTCAGTTGAATGCAATATGGTGCTTCTTGGATTTATAGGTTTCCTTGATCCTCCTAAAAAAAGCGCAAAAGCTTCCATTGAAAAACTTAATAAAGCTGGTATTCGAGTTATCGTACTAACTGGTGATAATGTTGAAGTAACAAGATGTATTTGTAATAAAGTCGGAATAGCATCAAAGAAAATTCTTGTTGGAAATCAAATAGATAAACTTTCTGATATAGCTCTACTAAGCGCGTTAAAGAAAACTAATATACTAGCAAAACTATCACCTATCCAAAAAGCTAGAGTAGTAAGACTTTTAAGAGAATCAGGAAATACTGTTGGATATATGGGTGATGGTATAAATGATAGTCCTTCTTTAACAAACTCTGATGTAGGAGTTTCAGTAGATACAGCAGTTGACATAGCTAAAGAATCTGCTGATATAATTTTATTGGAAAAAGATTTAAATGTATTATTAGATGGAGTTACAGAAGGAAGAAGGACATTTGTAAATCTGATGAAATATATAAAAATGGCAACTAGCTTTAATTTCGGCGAAGTTTTATCAGTTATAATTGCTAGTGTCCTATTGCCATTCTTACCTGAAACTCCAATACAATTATTGGTTGAAGGATTACTTTATGACTTTGGTCAACTCACCTTACCTTTTGATAATGTTGACAAAGAACAAATTGAAAAACCTAAAAACTTTAATATAAAAAGTTTAAAAAACTTCATGTTTTTCATGGGACCACTTAGTTCAATATTTGACTTAATAGTATTTGCTTATGTTTGGTTCGTATTCAAAGTACATGACGCCGCTTCTTTCCAAACAATATGGTTCACATACAGCATAATATCTAATCTGTTTGGAATGCATATAATCAGAACAGCAAAAAATCCTATAGAAGGAAGTAATGCAAGTAAGCCTGTTTATTTTTCTTCAATTCTCATTATAATAGTAGCTGTTATGATGCCTTTCTCATCACTTGGAGAAATAATAGGTCTAGTACCGATAGGAGCTGAAATAATTGCTATAATGTTTGCGATCTCGCTATTCTATTGTATAGTAGCAACAGTTGCAAAACATATATATATTGATAAATATGGTGAATGGATTTAAAAAAGCAAAAAAATATTAAATTTCGAAAGTGTCGCACAGTTTGAAGCAGCCTACACAAATTTTTAACTGGGCTGCAACAGCAAGACACTAAGAAATTTAATATTTTTTTGTGAGAAATTCGTCTATAATGTAACTAAAATTTCCTCTTTTAACATTTCACGTCTTTCAGAAATATTATCTTTATCTTTAACATTTGCCTCATCAACTTGCATTATATGCACTCTATCATCCATTTTTCCACTTTTGAAACATCCTGCAAATTCAGTTTCATAATAAGTGTTCATAAGTATATCTTTTAACTTTTCTAATTTTTTCTCCCTTTTTTCTTCAACACCTTCTTCTAAAAGTTTTGGTTGTTTTGGTCTAAAAAAATGTTTTATCCATTCCCAAATTTTAAATGTATGTCTTTGTGGAAGTTCTTCTTGAACCTTATTTTCTTTTTCATATAAAAAGTTAGTCATAACAAACTGTAATTTTCCTAAATGATTATCTTTTAATATTTCTCTTTCTTCTGGAACAACTTCTTCTAATTCTTCTTCTATTATTTCTTTAGAATTTTTATATAATTTTTCTATTTCTCTTTTTGTTAAATCAGCAACATCTACTAACTTTATCTTTTCAAATTGCGCACTAGCAAATTGCCTTGATAACATATCTATTATCTTTGCTTTTTCTGTATGTATAAGTTCCTTTTTTGAACGAGCTCCTATTATCTCTTCTCTTTCTTCTCTATGTTTATCAACTTTTTCTTCATACTTTTCCATTAAATTTTCATAATTAAATCGATTGTAAAAATTCTCCATCTTTGGCTCTGTATTAATTGTAATATGCTGTTTATATAGTCCATCTATACATTCCTCTTCAACCTCTTTACATTTTGAAATTTCTAACTGCTTAATTTTTTCGTCAGTATTCATATATTCAGTTGCCAGTTTTATACTGAATTGCTTTAATGATGGCTCTTTAATTTTTAATTTTTTTACTATCTTTGCAACATTTTGTATATTTTTATTTTTTTCTACAACTTGTTCCATCTTCTGTTCTCCCCTTCTTTAGTGAACTCATCAATCTAAGTATATCATTAATTTAATTTATGTACAATATTTTAAACTTTTATTTTCTCTTCTCCTAAAATTTCTTCAAAAACCTTCCTTATTTCATCTGTAAAATATATAGTTCCACAAGATTTTTTATCTTCATTAATTTGCACAAATACTCTTATATTATTTCTATCTCCTTTAAAATATTTAATTGCTCCTCTCAACCTTGCTTTTTGTTCTTCTGTTGCTTCAGTTATATCTAATACTAATTCTTTTGGAGTTGGTATATTAGCTAATGTTTTTTTATTTATGTTCTTTTTGTTGATAGCTTCTTCAAAATCTTTAATTTCATTTGCAATAATTGTAGTTGTTTCATCTTCACGAATACTAAGTCTTCCTTCTACCATTACTACATTTTCTTCAATTAAGCTATTTCCCGCCTTTATATATACACTTTCAAATACAATAACTTCAGCAGTTCCATATAAATCTTCAATCGTTACAAATGCCATTAACTTATTATTTTTAGTATATTTCTTTTTAACTTTAGAAATAATTCCGGCATATTGTATTACTTGACCATCTTTATATTTTAATTGTCCGCCAGACATATTAGCACCTTCTATATTCATTCCATCTTGAAACTGTGAGCTCATCTGTTCATCTATTTCTTTTAGCTTAATAGTATTAATATTTGTATGCTTTTCAATCTCATCTTTTAATTTTTCTAATGGATGTCCAGAAATATATATTCCTAACATTTCTTTTTCTATTGATAGTAATTCTTTAGTTGTCATTTCTTCTTGTTCCACATAATTATATTTTACTTCATTCATCTTTTCTTTTTCTTCTTCAGAACCTAATTCAAATAATGTTACTTGTCCAGCTAATCCTTTCTTTTTTCCACTTTGAATTGTATCAATGATACCTTCAAATGAAGCAAGAAGAGTAGCTCTAGTTTGTTCAAATTCATCAAATGTTCCTGCTTTTATCAAACTTTCTATACACTTTTTGTTTACACCTTCATCTGCTGTTCTCTCACAAAAATCTGTAAAGTTTTTATATTTTCCATTTTTTTTGCGTTCCTCAACAATTGCTTTAACTGGTGCTATTCCAACATTTTTTATACTTCCTAGTCCAAATCTAATCTTCCCCATTTTTGAATTATTTGACTTTTCAACAGTAAATTTTGTACTACTATTATTTATATCAGGTTTTAAAATTTCAATTCCCATTTCCTTACATTCATTTATATATTGAGGTATTTTATCTAAATTTCCTAAAAAGCTATTTAATGTTGCTGCCATAAATTCTGCTGGATAATATGCTTTTAAATATGCTGTTCTATAAGCTACTACTGCATAACATGCAGCATGGGATTTATTAAATGCATATTTTGCAAATTCTGCCATCTCATCAAATATTTTGTTTGCAGATTTTTCATCTATTCCATTTCTTACACATCCTGGAACTTCTATATTTCCTTTTTCATCTACTTGTCCATGTATAAATATTTCTCTTTCTTTAGCCATAACATCTAGCTTTTTCTTTCCCATTGCTCTTCTAACTAAATCTGCTCTTCCTAGTGAATATCCTGCTAAGTCACGAACTATTTGCATTACTTGCTCCTGGTAAACCATACATCCATAAGTTACATTTAATATTGGCTCTAGTGATGGATGTGTATATTCATTATGACCTGGGTTCATCTTTCCTTTTATATATCTAGGAATCTGATCCATTGGTCCTGGTCTGTATAAAGAAACTCCTGCTATCAAATCTTCTAAACAATCAGGCTTAAGTTCTTTCATAAAATTTGTCATACCTTGAGATTCAAACTGAAATATACCACAAGACTTTCCTTCTTGCCATAATTTATATACTTTAGGATCGTCCATATTTTTATCAAATTCTACATCTATACCATAATTTTCTTTTACTAAATTTATTGTATCTTGGATTACTGTAAGAGTTCTAAGTCCCAAAAAATCCATTTTTAATAATCCTAACTCTTCTAATGTAGTCATTATATATTGGGTTGATATTTGCTCATCCCTTACATATAAAGGAACATACGTATCTACTGGCTCTTTTGTTATAACTATACCACAAGCATGAGTTGAAGCCTGTCTTGGCATTCCCTCTAACCCCATTGCAATAGTTAAAACCTTTTTCACATCTTCGTCAGTTTCATAAAGAGTATTTAATTCTTTATTTTGTTCTAGTGCTTTTTTTATCGTAATATGCAATTCATTAGGTATCATTTTTGCTAAATCATTTGCTTGTGAATATGGCATATCTAAAACTCTTGCAACATCACGAATAACCATTCTAGCTGACATAGTTCCAAAAGTTATGATCTGTGAAACATGATCATGACCATATTTTCTCGAAACATAATCTATAACTTCTTGTCTTCTTTCATAACAGAAATCAACATCAAAGTCTGGCATGCTTATTCTCTCAGGATTTAAAAATCTTTCAAATATCAATCCATATTTAATAGGATCTATATCAGTTATTTCTATCGCATAAGCTAAGATTGATCCCGCTCCAGAACCACGTCCTGGCCCAACAGGAATTCCATTTTCTTTTGCATAATGAATAAAGTCCCATACAATCAAGAAATAATCTACATATCCCATTTTTTTTACTACGCCAATTTCATATTCAGCTCTATCTAAAATTTCTTGCGAAGGACTTTCTCCATATCTTTTACGAATTCCATCATCACATAACTTTTTTAAATAATCAAAATGTGTTTCAAACTCTTCTGGCACATCATAATTTGGTAAAATAGTATGTCCAAATTCAAATTCCACATTACATTTATCTGCTATTTTTTTAGTATTTTCTATTGCATCAGGAAAACTACTAAAATATTCAATCATTTCTTCTGGAGATTTTACATATAACTCATCAGTATTAAACTTCATCCTATCATCATCTGACATACGCTTACCAGTTTGAATACATAATAAAACTTCATGATTATATGCATCTTCTTTTTTTAAATAATGTGCATCATTTGTAGCTACAAGTGGAATATCAAGTTTTCTTGCTAATTGGACTAATTTTTGATTTGCTAATACTTGTTCTTCTAATCCATTATTTTGTATTTCAATATAATAATCTTCTCCAAATACATTTTTATGCCACATTGCAATTTCTTCTGCTTTTTCTTCTTGTCCATTTAATAAATATTGATTAACAATACCTGCTAAACATGCACTCATGCAGATTAGGTCTTCATGGTATTTTTCTAACACTTCATAATCAATACGTGGTTTATAGTAATACCCATCTACAAACCCAATTGATACTAATTTACTAAGATTTTTGTATCCTTGATTATCTTTTGCTAATAATATTAAGTGGTTATATCTATTATCTATTCCAGGCTCTTTATTTTTTCTGCTTCTACCTGGCGGTGCTACATAAACTTCACATCCAATAATTGGTTTTATGCCATTTTTTTTGCATTCCTTATAAAAATCAATTGCTCCATACATTACTCCATGATCAGTAATCGCAATTGCATCCATACCTAGCTCCTTTGCTCTAACAGGTAAATCTTTTATTCTATTAGCTCCATCTAATAAACTATATTCACTATGGATATGTAAATGCACAAAATCTGACATTCTACTATCTCCTTTTTTCTTTTTTGAAATTATATAATAAAAAAAATAAAATGTCCATAAGATGATTTCGAAAGTTTTTATATTTTATGTAAATAGATGCATTTATAAATTTCCTAAAAAACGTTGCACTTTTTATGTAAACATGTTATAATGTTGTTGACCACAATTAGGTTTGTACCTATAATTTGGGTTAGCAATTGTATTTATTACATTGCTTAATAATTTTATAATGAATTTGCTGTCGCAGGCATTTTCATTCGGCTAGCGGTTTTCTATAAAATGGAGAGAAAAATGGAGATATACATTTCCAAACAAATCGCAACAGCTAGCGTATTTTCTAATTATGCTGCATCTGCAGAACATATATCAGAATTTGCTAAGCATATTGCGGAACTCGTAGATGAATCATCTACAAAATTCATTTCTATAATGGATGGCGATATCTTAAGAGGTGCTTTCAAGAACGTTAGAAGAATTCCTTTGAATATCTTAAAAGAAGTTATTTATAACTTCAAATATTCAGTCGTTGTTAGTTATATAGAACTCGCAGAAGAGTCCTTTGTAACATGTATTGTAGAAGTTTTTGAACCTAACTTTGGTAAAGAAGCTTCATTGCAAATTAATGCATACTCTGCTGAGTGTTTTGAATCAGATTCTTCAACAGAATTTGATAGTTCTACATTCAAGATGATTGACTCGATTCTTGATGATGTACTTTCTGATACTCTTGAAGAATATGATTTCTGTGAAGCCTTCGTTGATAAAGACCTTGACATCTATGTAAACGTAGATTGTTCTGACTCACTTCTTTATGATTAAGTCTAATCTTATTAGAAGTACTGTCTAGTTTAATTTTAAAACAGCAGTTGAAGAAAACTTCAACTGCTGTTTTTCATATTTATAAAAATTTAATATAGAAGATCTTAAACCATACTAGTTTTTTATTATAACACCCAAATTGATGCCGATTTTCCTTTTACTTTAAAAATTCCATATCCCTCATTATCAATTATTATTTCATCTGGACAAATATTTAAAGCATCTTTAAATTTCTGTCCAGCAAATTTTTGACCTACAAACATTTTCTTTTCTCCATCACTACTATTAGAAATTACAACAGCTAATCCTGATTGTGGATGTGAGTCATCTCCTTCTCTAGTCCATCCTACATAATGAGAATCATCAAAATATTCGTTCTGTTTTCCATATGCTTTTTGCTTTCTTATTTGAATTATTGTATCCAAATCTTTTACAGGTGGTTTATTATCATGTGGTATTCCATAATAATCACCATAAAAAATACATGGATACCCAGAATTTCTTAATAAAATAATTGCATAAGCAGCTTGCTTAAACCATTCTTCAATAAAACTTTGTAATGCTTGTCCTGGTTGAGTATCATGATTATCGACAAATGTTACAGCTTCACTTCCATTTTCCTGTACTAAAGTTTTATTAAACATGTTTCTTAAATCATAATTTTCGTCAATTGAAGCTTGGTACATATTGTAATGTAATGGAACATCAAACAATGCTATCTGTCCTTTTGTTCCAGTTATATATCTATGTAATTTATCCACATCTGCAGACCAATATTCTCCAACAGTAAATAAGGTTCTTTTAGTTGTTTCACGTAAATACCTTATCCAATCATCATAAAAATATGCTGGGATATGTTTTACAGCATCAAGTCTAAATCCATCTATTTTAGTTAAATCAATATACCATTTTCCCCATCTTTTACATTCTTCTACAACTTCTGGATTTTCAAAATCTAAATCAGCTCCCATCAAATAATCATAATTTCCATTTTCTTCGTCAACTTCCCCTTCCCAATCTTTATTTTTAAATTTAAATAAAGCATTTTCATTATTAGCATTATTATAATCAATTCCATCAAAATGTGTCCAATTCCATTCAAAATCTGAATACTTATGTTTTCTTCCAGGAAATGTATACTTTGTGGCTACCTTTACAACCTCTTCATCTGAAATAACTTCGTTATGATTTTGCCAATTTACTTTAACTGCTGGTACAGTTTGAATCATATCTGCTCCCATTTTGTGGTTTAAAACTACGTCAGCATATACTTCAATTCCATTTTTTTTCAAAGCTTGAATACACTCTAAATATTCATCTTTAGAACCATATTTTGTTTTTACTGTTCCTTTTTGATCAAATTCTCCCAAATCATAAACATCGTAAGTACCATATCCAACTTCGTCAGCTCCTCCTATTCCCTTATAAGCCGGAGGTAACCATATAGCATTTATTCCTACTTTTGCTAATTGTGGTGCTCTTTCTTTAATATCATTCCAAAAGTTTTGTTTACAATCTAAATACCATTCAAAATATTGCATCATTATTCCATTAAATTCTTCCATCTTTTATTCTCCTTTTGATAATTTATTTACTCTTTAATTTGAAGAATACGATTCTTCTACATATTTTTTTTCTAAATTTTATAGCTAACATTATTAAAACAATTGCAATGATAAAATAATGAGAGTATTGTGATAATCCTTCTGAGATAATTCCCCAAGAATTACCTGCAAACCTTCCTAAAAAAGTTATTGCTGTATTCCATATTACCGTTCCAATTGTTGTTAAGATTATAAATTTTGGAAAGTTCATTTTACTCATTCCTGCTGGAATAGAAATCAAACTTCTAACTATTGGTATGCACCTACAAATTAAAACCGCATAGCTACTTTTACTTTCAAACCATTTATCTGATTTTTCTATATCTTCTGATTTTAAATGTAGTATTCTCCCTACTTTTCCATTACAAATTGAAATTATTCTATCTTTATTTAAAATTAATCCAATTCCATATAATATTATTGCTCCAATTAATGAACCTATTGTAGATGCAAATATTACATCAAATACACTTAGTTGTGTATATGTAGTCATAAATCCACCAAAACTTAATATTACTTCTGATGGAATTGGCGGAAAAATGTTTTCAATTGCTATTAATAAAGCTATTCCTATTCCTCCATATTGATTCATTATTTGAATAACAAAATCTTGCATACGTATAGCTCCTTACTTTTAGTTTATACATTATTGTATGCCCAATTTTGTTTTTTAATATCTTGTACAAATTATATATCAAAAAAAATAGATTGTCTACAAACAATCTATCTCTTCTTTTTTTATACTTCCTTGTCTTAATATTTTTGGTATTCCATTTTCTACTTTTATTATAGTAGATGCAAGACCTAATTCACTTTTACCACCATCTATAAAAAACTCTATTCCTTCTGAAAACTCTTTTTGAACATCTTCCATAGTTGTTCCACTAGGATTTCCTGATATATTAGCACTAGGTGCAGCAATTGGTACTCCAGCATATTCCACTAATTTTCTTGCTATTTTTCCACTTGGCATACGTATTCCAACTGTATCTTGATTTGATGTTAATATATCTGGAACTAATTGATTTTTCTTTAATATTATTGTAAGTGGTCCAGGAAAAAATCTCTTCATTATTCTATACTCTAATTCAGTCACATCTTTAGTTACTTTTTCTATCATCTCCATATCACTTACTAATAAGCTAATTGGTTTATTAAATGGTCTTTTTTTTACTTCATATAATCTTTTTACAGCATTTTCATCTAGTCCATTTGTACCTATTCCATATACAGTTTCTGTTGGAAATATTACAATTCCACCCCTTCTTATCGCTTCTGCAGGATTTTTTAATTCTCTATAATTTATATTATTACTTTTCAAATTAATATATGTACTCATTTTTATCTCCTATTATTACACAATATTTTATAAAATTTATCCTTAAAAGTCAACAATCGTGCATATCTCTCATTTACATAAATTGATTTTACCATATAAATATGCTATAATGATAATAGCAAATCGTTGCTGATTCAAAATGGCATGATTTATCATGCTGTGGCCTCAGGAGTGGCCAATTTATGATTTTAATAATTTTTTTTACTTTTGTATTTCTTTTTTTTATTCTCCTTATTGGAAGAAGTATTTTCATTACTGAAAAAAATACAAAAAGAAATACCTACTTTGGCATTAATAGAATGCTCATCATTTTAAGAGATAATTTTTATCCACTATCTAAAAGGGAGTTATGGAGAACTTTCTGTGTAGATACTTGTGATGAATCTCTTTTAAAAAAAGTTGCAAATGGAAGTGCTGAAGATATGGATGATATATCCGCAGTAGCAATACGTATAGGAGTAGAATTCATTCCTACAAACCTCTTAGCTAATAAAGAATATTACGTAATTTCTGAAGATTATCCATGTATATTTTACTCTAACATTTATGGTCTTTATTTAATACCTTATACTGATTCAATAAAGAAATTACTAGATCTTTCTAATTATGAAGAAGTTAAAGATTTAAATGAAAGTTCATATAAATTGTTAAAGATGTTTTCTTCAGGTATGTTTTTCACTTCTGATTGTGAAGAATACAATCATGAAGTATGGGTTAACTACACTTCCTTAACTCATGAATTCAAAAATGGTCTATTCTAAGGTCAAACAAAAAAGCTATGGAACTGTTATTACAGTTTTCCATAGCTTTCTTTGCTTTAATCATTATTACAATCACATTTGTTTACTTCTGTTTTCATATTATTTGCTATTTCTAACCCACTATTTGTTACAATTTCACTTTGATTATTATTCATCATCCCATTTTGGTTATTCATATAATATCTTCTTTGTGCTAATCTGTCATGAACTTTATTTAAAGCTTCACCAAATCTTTGGAAATGAACTATCTCTCTTGCTCTTAAATATTTTAATACATCAACAACTTCTGCATTATCACGACATAAGTCTATTAGTTTTTCATAAGTAGCACGTGCTTTTTGCTCTGCTGCTAAGTCTTCTTGTAAGTTTGCAACAGGATCACCTTTGCACGCAATATATGCTGCTGTAAAAGGTACTCCAGATGCTGATGAAGGATATACATCAACTCCATGGTCTGTATAGTATGCTCCAAGTCCAGATTTTTCTATTTCCTCTATCGAAGCTCCATCTGTTAATTGATGCACAATAGTTCCTACCATTTCTAAGTGTGCTAATTCTTCTGTACCTATATCATTTAATACAGCTTTTGCATTTTCATCAGGCATTCCAAAACGTTGAGATAAATATCTTAAAGATGCAGCTAATTCACCATCAGGTCCTCCATATTGAGATATAATTACTTTTGCAAGTCTTGGATCTCTATTTTTTATTTTTATTGGGTATTGTAACATTTTATTATAAGTCCACATTACATATCACTTCCTTCCCATGGCCAAGGACCTTCTAACCATCTCCACTTATTGCATGGGAATGTAATAGAAAGCGGACCAAACATTCTTTGATATCTGTCTTTTAATTCTTTCAAATGGTTACATTGATTTCTATGAAGACACAATGCCTTTTTATCATTTGGATGAGTATCAAGATATAAAGACAAATCAACTATTGCAAATTCACAACATCTGATTTCATCTTTTAATTCTTCTTGTAATTCATCATTATTATCTCCACAGCTATTACAACCGCAACCACAATTTCTATATTCTTTTAAGCTATTCATCCGTTACATCCCTCCCCTATTTCATTTGTTGATTTTAAATACTCAATTTCTTTCATAGATTGACATGGCTCATAATTGTTTACTAGTTCAGGAAATATTGTTCCTTTTTTTAACCCGATACAGCTTTTAAAAGCTCTATCTAAATATTGTGTTGGAACATAACTTTCTGCTATTGTTGGATTTGTTGGAAAAGCATTATATGGTTCATTATATCCACAAGCACACTCTTCTGACATATAATCACTATCCATGCTGTTTCCACAACCACAACTGTTGTCATAGATAGAATCTTTGTTGCAATCACAGTCACAACTGCCATTTGCTAGGTTCGTTGTCATTGTGCCATAATCATATTCATCATCATTATTCATACAGCCACAATTCCTATAATTCCTATTAAACATTTTTCTTCCTCCTTTTATATTTATAATGTATTTTATGTTTACTTTACAAATTATGTTACAACAATTACCCCTAGCTTATCTAGAAGGTGTATACAAAAAAAAGAGTCTCTATTGTTAGAAACTCTTTAAATTTTATATTCTACTAATAAATAATCCTATTACTAAAATTCCAACTATAACTCTATAAATTGCAAAAATTTTGAAACTTCCTTTTTTCAAATAATTCATTAAGAATTTTATTACAAAAAGTCCTACTATAAAACTTGCCAAAACTCCTGCAAAAAATGGAAGTGTGAATTCAAATTCATTTAATTTAAATATTGTTGCAGCAAATACGATAGGTGTTGAAAGTAAAAAAGTATATTTTGCTGTTGACTCTCTAGATACTCCCATAAGGCGACCTGTTGTCATAGTTATTCCAGAACGTGATACCCCTGGAATGAAAGCTAATGCTTGTGACAAACCTATTAAAAATGTTTGCTTAAAATTCATATCTTTATACTCTGTTTTAGTTGGAGCTTTTTTATCAACTATGTAAAGAATTATACCCATTATAATTAGCGCAAATGCTATCAAAAGCGGCATTTGTGAAAGTGAATCTCCTGCAACTTTATCTAATATAAATCCTATAATTCCTCCTGGTATGGTAGCTATTACTAAATACCAAAACATTTTTCCTTCCTGTGTCTTTTCTTTTTTTACAACTTGATTGTATCCACCCTTTATTAATCCAATCCAGTCTTTAAAGAAAAATATACATATTGCAAGTAATGTTCCAAAATGTAGTGCTACATCAAAACTTGATGGTATATCCCAATTAAATATCCACGGAATCAGAGCAAGGTGTCCCGAACTTGAAATTGGTAATAATTCAGTTAAACCTTGCACTATTCCTAAAATTACTGCTTCAAATATTCCCATTTTTACTTATCTCCTTTATCACATTATATATTGTATCTTTTATTATTTCTGCTGTTGTAACTGGGGCAACTTTTCCTGGTAGTGCCAATGCCCAAATACATTTTATATTTTTTTCTTTAGCCGCTTCTCTATTAATCCCTCCTGGGCTCGAAGCTAAATCTATCAACAAGCAATCGTTTTTTATATATTTTAATTTTTCTTTACCTAAAATCATACTAGGTACTGTATTTATAATAATATCATAATTCATAAGTTCACTTTTTAGATTATTAATATCTGTGACTTGATATCCATAAGACCTTATCCAAGCTTTATTTTCATCATTTCTTGCTGCACAAGTTACTTTTGTAGATAACCCAACTAGTTTATTAGCCAAAACTTTAGCTACCCTTCCAAAACCAAGTATCAAAACTTCTGCTCCATGAATAACTCTATCTGTGTTTGCAATCATAATTTCTATAGTTCCTTCTGCAGTTGAAATTGTATTTAACACAGCTAATTCTTCTCTATTCATGACATCAACAATCTCAGAACATTCTTCATCTTCATCTTTTTGCATGTCATAAACCTCTTGAGAAATAGAACCTGCAATCAAAATTCTACCATTTGCATTGTGTATAATTTCTCTAACTGTAATTTTTTCATCACTAAATGGCATATTTATTTCTTCTCCATTGTTTGAAAAAGGAATAGGTCCAATTATAATTTCACAATTTTCAATTACACTACTTATGCTTTCACATTTTATAATATTTTTATGTTCTAATCCATCCGCTCTTTCTAACCCATAAATATATACTGTATTACCATCTTTTGCAAGCATTTGTACTAGTTTAATAATTCTAAGATCTCCACCAATCACGGCAAAATTCATACCCATAAAAAAATCTCCTCTTTTATATTGTCTTACTTTATATTATATTGATTTTTGGAGATTTTATGAATTTTTAGAGATTTTTCTTTATTTATTCTTGTTTTTCTTTTTCGCCTTGCTTCTTTTCTTTATCTTTAGAAGATTTATCGCCTCTATATTTTTTGAATGTTTTTAAATCATTATAGCTTAAATTTCTAGTTATATTAAATGTTTCTTCTAAGTGCTCCTTAGCTCTTCTTTCCTTTTTACTCATTTTATTATAATTTTTATCTTTTTCTTTTGCTTCTTCAGTTTTATTATCTAAATTAAACGGTATTGATATTTTTGCAATTATAGGTATAAATATTGAATCATTCTTTACTTTTGGAACAATTTTTTTTGCATCAACATCTATTGCTATATTGGCATATTTAATAGCAGAATCATGATTTCCTTTAATTAAAGCTATCTTAGATAATTCATAATATGCATCTGCTGAAAGCTCTTCATCTTCAATCACTTCTAAAAATCTTCTTTCCGCTTCTTCTAAATTTTTAAATATCAACTCTATTTCTGCTAATGAATATTTTGAATTAAATGAAAGTGCATTTATTTCTGCAGCTTTTTCATAGAATAATTTTGCATTTTGAAAATCATTTAACATTGTATATACAATTCCTAAATTATAATTCAAATCATAACTTACAGGATTAAATCTTAAAGCATCCTGATATATTCTTTCTGCCTCTTTATATTGCTCTTTTGCTATAAGTAAATCTCCTAATAAAATAGTTGCTTCATAATAATCAGGTTTCTTGTTTAGTAAGCTAAATAACATTTGAGAAGCTTCATCTTTTCTATCTAAAGCATTTAACAAATAAGCAACTCTATAATAAGAATCATAATCTTGCTTATTTAAATCAACAGCTTGTACATACTCATCAATTGCCTTTCTCATTCCACCTTCATTTTCGTAAATTTGTGCAAGTAATCTATGAGCATCATAATTTTCTGGATACTTACTAGCCAATTCCAACAAGATCTTTTTAGCTTTTTTATTATTATCAAACTTCATTAAATATTTTACTAAAAATATGTTATATATTTCAGCTAGTGTTTTTCCTCTTGCCTCTGTAATTATAATAAAAATAGGTAAAATTATACTAAATATATATTTAAGCATAATCATTAAAGCATTTAACTTTACTCCAAATAATACTTCTAAAAAGTTAAGCATTATTCCCACAGTTTCTAAAACAAGAATGATAATATAACTAATGTCATTCATTCTCATCATTTTAAAAAACATATATACAAATATTGCAAAAGCTATTATTAGAAATAGTACTTGTTCTATTATCATTTTGTTTCTCCTTTTTTCTACATCCTTTTATGTTAATATTATTGTATTCTAAAAACTGACATTTGTCTAGTTTTTTTTTGTTTATTTTTTTAATTTTTTTCAATTTATACTAGACTTTTCCCGATCAGTTGTGTTATGATTATAACATAATAATTAAAAAACAAATGAAACTAAAAAAAGATACATTTATGGAGGTTTTTTTTATGTTAAAAATAAATAAACTTTTGGTAATTTTTATAACTTGTATTTTCTGTATTTCTTGTATTTCAGCAGTATATGCAGTAGAAGTAGATAATTCAGAAACATCTTCTTCTCTTACAGATGTTTTAAATGCAGATAATGAAGGTGGTTCAAGTACAGAAAATAGTGGAGACAATTCAGGAACTACAAGTTCTTCAAGTTCTGAAACTGAAGAAACGGATATAATTGATGAAGATGGCTTACTTGATCAAAATACTACTGGAAATACCACAACAGATGGAAATACAACAGCTACCAATACTTCAGGTTCTTATGAAAACACAACAATTAGTTCCGCTAATGTAAGTAGTGTTTCAAATTCAAATAATTCTGAATTAAGTTTAAGTGATATATTAAATATTGTTTTAATCGTTGTTGGAGTATTATTAATTTTATTATCAATTGCAATACTTGTTAGAGTTGGTCATTAAAATTTGTTAATTAGACTTATAAAGCACTTTTTTAAAGTGCTTTTTTTGTATCTTCAGTTAAAAATGTAAAATTTTAAAATTTTTCAAATTGTTTTTCATGTATATTTTTCTCAAATTTTTTTAATACTATTAATGTAACTTAAAAAGGAGGAAATTTTTATGAATAAAAAAATCATAATAAGTTTAATTACATTATTCTTACTTATTTCTTTTGCTTTTATTACATTTGCCGCTGATAATACAAATACTAATTCTAATAATAATGCAGGTCAAGATATGGTAAATGGTGTAAGAGATGTTGTAGGTGGTGCTGAAAATGCTGTTGAAGATGCTGCCAGAGATATTTCAAACACATCAAAAAATGCAAATGAAAATATGGAAAATGGAGCAAATGAAATAACTGGTACTACAAACAATGGAAATGATAATAACTCAAATGGAATGCTAAACAATGATGATAATAATGGTGACTACATGGCAGTTAGAACAAGTACAGATGCTAATGGTGAAGCAACTTTAATGGGGATGACAGCAACAACATGGACTTGGGTTATCATGGCCATTGCTGCTATAGCAATTATAGCTTTAGTTTGGTACTATGCTGTACAAGCAAATAAAAATTATAATGAAAATGAATAAAATCAGAACAAAAAGTGTGTCTAAAATTTTCTAAATAAACGCAAACTTTAAGAAAATCTTGGACACACCATATTTTATCTCAAAATAGCTAATTATTTTCATAATATGTAAGTTGTAATAATTATATTATATGATATAATACATATATGATAAATTTAAGGAGCTTAAGTAAAATATGGGTAAAGATAATAATAAATTAATAGCAAAAAATCCAACTGCATATTTCAACTATACCATAGAAGATACTTTAGAAACAGGTATAGTTCTTTTTGGTACAGAAATCAAATCGATAAGAATGGGAAAAGTAAACCTAAAAGATACATACGCTTATATTCGTAAAGGTGAAGTTTTTATTAGCGGAATGCATATAAGTCCTTATGAATTTGGGAACATCTTTAATAAAGATCCATTACGCGATAGAAAATTATTACTTAACAAACGAGAAATTAATAAATTAATAGGTTTAACAAAACAAAAAGGTTATAGTTTAGTACCTATTTCTCTTTATTTTAAAGGAAGCTATGTAAAATTAAAATTAGGAATTGGAAAGGGTAAAAAATTATATGATAAACGTCAAGACTTAGCTAAAAAAGATGCAAATAAACAAATTCAAATAAATCTAAAAAAACATTAAAGAAAGAGATAATTATTTTTAATTATCCCTTTCTTTTTAAGTTGAAAAATCAACATTTAATATTGCAATTTTTATAAACTTTTTATGCCTTATTACTAGATCCAAATACGTTAGTCATTTTATGATACACTGTATCTTTTATCAAATTTCTTGCCTCTCCTAAGTATTTTCTTGGATCAAATGCACTTGGCTCGTTCACAAATATTTTTCTAATTCCTGCTGTCATTGCAAGTCTTAAATCTGTGTCAACATTAATCTTTGAAACTCCTGATATACTTGCTTCGTGTAATATTTCATCTGGTACTCCTTTAGCTCCTGGTATATCTGCTCCATATTTATTACATGTATCCAACAATTCAGGAACAACTGTTGAAGCTCCATGTAATACAATAGGTGTGTTAGGAATTAACTCTTTAACTTTTTTAAGAATATCAAATCTTAACTTTGCTTCTCCTTTAAATTTATATGCTCCATGACTTGTTCCAATTGCAATTGCTAATGAATCGCAACCTGTTCTTTCTACAAATTCTTTTGCCTGTTCTGGATCCGTATACATTGCATCTTTTGCTTCCACATTTACATCGTCTTCAATTCCAGCCAACTTTCCTAATTCTGCTTCTACTACTACACCTTTACTATGCGCATATTCTACAACTTCCTTTGTTTTTTGAACATTTTCTTCAAAATCATATTTTGAACCGTCAAACATTACTGATGTAAAACCTGCATCAACACACATTTTACATGTCTCGAAGTCTGGACCATGATCTAGGTGTATTGCTATTGGTATTTCTGGGCTTTCTTCTACAGCTGCTTCTACCATTTTCATTAAATATCCAATTCTTGCATATTTTATTGCACTTGATGATGCCTGTAAAATTACTGGTGATTTAGCCTCTCTTGCTGCATCCATAATACCTTGAATTATTTCCATGTCATTTATATTAAAAGCTCCTATTGCAAATTTCTCTTCCATTGATTTTTTAAACATTTCTTTGGTTGTTACTAACATATACTTTCCTCCTTCTGGCACCTGTTTTATCAAAGGCCTGAACCTTTATAAATACCCTTGCCTCGTAAAAATTACTATGTTAGTATTTTATTTCTAATTTCTTTTTCTGTCAAGAGTTATTCATCACATTCATAACTAGCACACATAGATTCATCTGCTGTTTTAGTATCAACATTATCTAATGGTGCAACATGAATTGATTGTAGTCCACAAATTTTTTCTTCATTATTGTTATAAGCACAACTTGTAACTGTACAATTAATTAATTGTTTTTTTTCCATTGTTTGCCTCCTAAAAAAAAATAATATTATGAACCTAAAAAGTTCATAATATTATTATGTACAATTTTTAAATTTAAATACTATTAATTAAGCACTTTTACTTTCTTTTTCTTTTTTTGCCACAACTTCTTTTCCATTATAATATCCACAATTCTTACATACTCTATGTGGTAATACTGGCTCATGGCAGTGTGGACAAGTTGAATATTTTGGACTTTCTTTTTTCCAAGTTGATCTTCTTTTATGTGTTCTTTGTTTTGACCATCTTCTTTTAGGTTGTGCCATTCTTATTCCCTCCTTGTAAATTTTAATCTATAAAATCATCCGTTTCAAATAATTCACTATACGATTATACATTGAAAATCAAGATTTGTCAAATATTTAAGGAAATTTTTTTACATTTATTGCATATACTAACGTAATGGAGGTATTTTTATGTGTGGATTTGTTGGTTTAGTTAACTATAAAAAAGACATTTCAAAAGAAAAAAATATTATTCAAAAAATGAATAATACAATAACTCAAAGAGGACCTGATGAATTTGGGTATTATTCTTCAGTAAATGTAGCTCTTGGTCATAGAAGATTAATAGTTCGTGATCCCGAAGGCGGAAAACAGCCAATGATCGCTAAGTATTCTTTTGGAGAATATGTTATTGTTTACAATGGTCAGATTTATAATACTGATGAATTAATAGAAAAACTAGCAAAGCATAACGTAATATTGCAAACTCATTCAGATACAGAAATCGTATTAAAATGTTTTATTACTTTTGGAAGTAAAATTATTAAATCTCTTAATGGTATTTTTGCCTTTGCTATTTGGGATTCAAGAAAAGAAGAACTGTTTATCGCAAGAGATCATTTTGGAGTAAAACCTTTTTTCTATACTCAAATAGATAACAATTTTATATTTGCATCAGAAATCAAAGCTCTTTTAGCTCATCCTCAGGTTAAAAAAATTATAGATGGACAATGTATTTCAGAATTATTTGGAATTGGCCCAGCTCATACTTTGGGCACAACTGTTTTTAAAAATATTTATGAAATCAAACCGGCTCATTACGCAATCTATAATAAATCTGGACTACACATTGAAAAATATTGGAAGTTAGAATCAAAAGAACAAAATGATAATTTAGACAAAACTTGTGAAACATTAAAATATCTTTTAAATGATACTATCACAAAACAACTAGTTTCTGATGTTCCTTTATGTACATTTTTGTCTGGTGGTTTAGATTCAAGTATTATTTCAAAATTTGCTTCTGATTATTGCAAAAAAAACAATTTAAGTCCATTACATACATATTCAATTGATTATGTAGATAATGACAAAAACTTCGTTAAAAGCGATTTTCAGCCAAATTCTGATAATTATTATATTAACCTTATGAATGAAAATTTATATAATATTCACCACAATATAGTTATTGACACACCAGAACTTGCAACTTATCTTGAAGATGCTGTAATAGCTAGAGACACTCCTGGTATGGCAGATATTGACTCTTCCCTACTTTTATTTTGCAAACATGTAAAAGAATCTAAGTTTGATGAAAATAATTCTAAAATGACAGTAGCCCTAACAGGTGAATGTGCTGATGAGATTTTCGGTGGCTATCCTTGGTTTTTTAGAGAAGATGCTTTAAATAGTGGAACTTTCCCTTGGTCAATAGCTATTTCAGAACGACAACAACTATTAAACCCTGATATTTCAGCAAAAGTAAACCTAAAAGATTATATTGATTTTAGATATAATGAAAGTCTTAATGAAGTAGAAATTCTTGATACTAACTCAAAAGAAACTGCACAAAAACGAAAGATCTCTTATCTTACTCTATATTGGTTTATGCAAACTTTATTAGATAGATCTGATAGAATGGCTATGTATAGTGGTTTTGAATTAAGAGTACCTTTTTGCGATTATCGACTAGCTCAATATGTTTGGAATATTCCTTGGGAAATGAAAGCTTTAAATGGCAGAGAAAAAGGATTACTTCGTTATGTTTGTCGTGATATATTACCTGATGAAATAATAGATAGAAAAAAATCTCCTTATCCAAAAACACATAATCCTACTTATGCAAAAAAAGTTAAGGAAATGCTAGAAGAAATTATGCAAGATAAAAATGCACCTATAAATTCTCTCTTAAATCGTCAATATATTTTAAATATACTTGAAACTGATGGTAAAGCTTTTACCCGCCCTTGGTTCGGTCAACTGATGACCGGCCCTCAACTTATGGCTTATCTATGTCAAGTTAATATATGGCTTGAAAAATATCAACCTAAAATTGAAATATAGTAGTAATTGGGGTTGCGTTTTGCAACCTCAAAATCTATATTACCACTTTCATCTTTTCCATATATTCCCTATCTTCTATTTTAGAAATTGCAAAGCACTTCTTTCCTAAATCTTTTAAAGATGCTCCGATATGATACAAATCTTTATCATCAATCACAATAAATCTATCATGAAATTTGTTCGTATATAACATTTTTAACTTTGGATATTGTTCATTGAATTTTTTAATATCTAATTTTCTTATATTACTTTTTGATGTTGTTAATATCATTACTTCTACATCTTTGTTTTTCTTAGACAACATTTTTAAAACATTGTCATTAATATAATTATCTATGATTAGGATTTTATTTTGAGCAGTTTTTATAATATCTACAACTAAACTATATGCATCATAGATTTGTCCACCAAAAAATATTTTTTGATTAAACTCTTCTACCTCTTGTTTTTGTAGCTCATCAAATACTTTATCAAACTTCTTATCATATTCTAATAATTTTCCTTTAATTGTATTTATTTCTTGAAATGTTTGTCCACTTTTTAGTATTAATCTTCGCATCTCTACAAAAGCATTCATAATATTAATACTTACTTGAATTGCAATTTCATTTTTTAATAATCCTGAAAGCATTGCTATTCCTTGTTCTGTAAAAGCATACGGCAAATATTTTCGATGTTTTCCCCTACCTTTTTTATTTAAGGTCGCAATTTGCGACTTTAAACTTTTAGTTTCATAATCTGTCAATTTAAAACAAAAATCATTTGGAAATCTTTCTTTGTTTCTTCTAACTGTTTCATTAATACGTTTAGTATTGTAATTATATAACGTAGCTACATCACTATCTAACATTACTTGTTTTCCTCTTATACAGTAAATCATACTTTTGATTTTCTTTGTTGTAATTCTCTTTTCTTTTAATATCCTTATCACGTCCTTTTTATTTTGCCAATACCTACTTCTACCAAATTCCTTTTTTAACGTAATTATTTTGTATTTAAATTATAGAATTTTTGTTCGCTATTGTCAAGTGTTTTTACTTTTTATTTTTATTTTCGTTCGACATTTTTCGACATTTTGACTGTATTTTTACAGGAGATTTTATATATAATTTTTCCCTAAAATTCCGATTTTATCTAAAGTAATAGATGTTTTATATTGCAGTACTTTTGCAGTATTTTTCATTAATATTTTAATAAATTAATTAGGCTTTTCAGTATTTTCCTCTATTTTTCTTAATGTCCAAATACACCAAATAGCCGAAAAAAACATTTAAGATAAAAAAAGAAAGGAATGAATTATTATGAAAAAAACATTAACAATTTTAACAGTACTAGCAGTTA
>CANQPF010000019.1 GCA_947625665.1 uncultured Clostridia bacterium
CTGGAAAAACTACTTTAATATTTATGATAATATTATCATCTATATCTGCAATCTACTTTTTTAAAAAACTATTATAGTATATTTTTAATTAATCAATAATATACAACTGAACCCCAGAAATTGGATAACTGTAATATTCCAATCTCTGGGGTCTAATTTTTATATACTGAGATTTTAGTTCTACACATTCTCTATTTTGAATACAATTAAACAAAACTAAATGTATTCAAATTGGGGGCTGTCTTTATGAGAAGTGTTTCAATAGAGGAACGTGCAACAATTCTTGCACATTATATTATAGATTCAAAAGACACAGTTAGAGGAGCAGCAAAAAAGTTTCGGAATTTCTAAGTCCACAGTGCATAAGGACGTTTCAGAACGCCTAAGAAAAATAAATCCTGCTTTAGCACATGAAGTAAGAATTATTCTAGATAAAAACAAAGCAGAAAGACATATTAGAGGAGGTCTTGCAACTAAATTAAAATATAGTCACAAATCTCTTTCCCAAAAATGAGCTTCTGATCCATAATGTATATCAGAAATTGAAAGTCTGTACCTCAAAATCTCGTTTTTCATGACAATAAGAAGGAATCTAAAATTAGATTCTTTCTTATTTAGTTAAATCATATTTAATGCTTTTTTTACGTAATTGTTTGCGTTTGTCTTTATTTCTTCCATTTTCTGTCTTGTATCTTTATCTTTATAATCTATCAAATTTATTAACCTATTTATATAATCGTTTTCTTGTATTATTTTTAATGATATATCAAAACTTAAATCATAAATATAACCTATCCATACAGCTATACAGTCCACATTTGTATTCATAAACTGCTTTCTACAATTCCTACAATTAACGCAATCTTCATAAATCTCTTGAGTTATTTTCTCTTGAGCTATATCTTTTATTTTAAATACAACTGCATTTTCTATTCCTTCGTCTATCACAACTGGAAATAAATCTATCTTATCTGCATCTCTAATTATTCGTGAAAAAATTTTATTATTCTTATCATATTGTTTTATATCTTTCCTATTATGGTCTAAGATTGCTTCTTTAATTATTTCATCATACTCACTTGTTTTTATAAATTTCCTAATTAATTCACCGTTATTATTTTCAAATAGTAATTGAATTGCAAGTTTTGCATGGTCTATACTAATTCTATCTAAAAATGTATCATATTTTTGAATTTGTATAAATCGTCCTAAATCATGTAAAATACCAATTAATTGAGCTAGTTTAACGTCTTCTTCATTTAATTTCAAAAATCTTGCTATCTTTTCACAATTATTAGTTACTCTATATGTATGCTCTATTTTTATATTTATTTTTGGATTTAATCTATCAAATTTATTCACATATTCTTCAAAAACTTCTTTTGCATTTTCCACATCTATCATTTTACAATTTCCTTTACTTTTTAGTTTCATGATATTCTTTTTCGGTATTCACATTCCAAATATTCTTACGTGTTTTTATGTTATTTTTTATATTTTTAACTGCTTCTATTGAAGTAGCCATTGAATGATCCATATTATTATATCTATGTTGACCATTTCTACCAACACAATATAAATTTTCAAATTTATTTAAATATTCTATAAGTTTGTCTATATCTTTGTATGTATCAAAATATGCAGGATAGGCTTTTTTTACTTTTTCTCTATGTGAATCTATTACATCTTCTTTATTTATTACATCCATTTTTTCTAATTCTTCAATTGCAAATTCTATAAATTCATTATCTGACATATTCCAAAAAGCATCATTTTCATTGCAGAAATATTCTAATCCTATCCACACATTTTCTTCTGGATTTTTTACAAGATAAGGAGACCAGTTATTAAATATCTGAATTCTACCTAATTTAACATCAGCCTCTTGCACATAAATCCAACAGTCTGGAACTATATTTCCTAATGTTCTTATTTTAGTCTTATTTTCTAAATTTAATTTTTTAACAAGCAGTCCTACCGTAATAAAATCTCTATATGGTAATCCTTCTGCAATTTCTCTTATTTCTTTTGGAATTCTTTTTCCTTCAAAACCTATAACTAAATCTTTAATTGGCATAGAAGAAATAAATATATCTCCTTCTATTACCTCTGTTTTTGATTTTGAATTTTTAATTATTTCACATTCAACTGCTTCAACCTTGTCTTTATTCAATTTAATTTTCTTAACTGAATATCCTTTATTTATTTTTCCTCCTAATTTTTCAATCTCTGTTGCAAGAGTCTCCCATAATTGACCTGGTCCATATTTAGGATACCAAAACTCTTCAATTAGAGATGTTTCGACATTATCTTTTTTACCGTTTTTCTTAGAAAACATATCTTTTATTACTGCTCTTATAGAAAGTCCTTTTACACGTTGTGCTCCCCAATCTGCAGAAATTTGTGAAGGATTTCTTCCCCATAATTTTTCTGTATATTTTTCAAAAAACATACTATACAAAACTTTACCAAATCTATTTATATAAAAGTCTTCCAAAGATTTTTCTTCTCTTTTTACAAATGTAGTTTTTAAATAACTAAATCCTGCTTTTAAAGTTCTAACTATTCCCATATTCATAAATGTTTCTTTTTTCATCGAAATTGGATAGTCAAAAAACTTCTTTAAATAATAAATTCTAGAAACTCTATTTCTTGTAAGCATTACTCTATCTTCTTTTTCAGGATTTGGTCCACCTTCTTTAAGGATTTTTTTTCTCCCTAGTACTTTATCATCATAAGAATCTGCTCCTTGTAAAGGCATTAGTTCTTCCCAAAATTTCATAATTTGTTTATCTTTTGAAAAGAATCTATGCCCACCTATATCCATTCTGTTTCCTTTATATTTTACAGTTTTTGAAATTCCTCCAATTTCATTTGATTCTTCTAGAACTATAACTTCATATTCTTTATTCCTATCTTTTAATAACTCATATGCAGCTGTAAGTCCTGCCGGTCCGGCACCTATTATAATTACTTTTTTCATTTATAGCTCCTTCATATTAATTTTCATCTTTTTTCTGTTTTTGTATCTTCTGATAATTATCGTAATTACCTATATATGTTTTAGCAATCCTATCTCTAATTTCAATAATTCTAGTAGCTAGAGCATTAATAAAATATCTATCATGCGAAATGAATAAAACAGTTCCTTTATAATTCTTTATTGCCTCTTCTAATATTTCTCTAGTTTCAATATCTATATGATTTGTGGGCTCATCCAAAATTAAAAAATTAACATCTTCTTGAATTAATTTTAATAATACTAATCTAACTTTTTCTCCTCCAGATAACTTTCCTACCTTTTTAAAAACATCTTCTCCTCGAAACATAAATTTAGCAAGTATAGTCCTAGCTAATGTTTCACCACCTTTATATGTTTTTAAAAAGAATTCTAATATTGTTTCTTCTTGATTGTCAAATATTATTTCCTGTGGTATATATCCTATTTTTACTGATGAACCTATTCTTATTCTTTCTGAAAAATTATTATTTAAATTGCTTGCTTGATTTAAAATCATTTTTATTAAAGTACTTTTTCCTGTTCCATTTTTTCCAATTAGACAAACTTTTTCTTTAAACATTATATCTAAATTTAAATTTTCAAAAAGAATTTTGTCGCCAAAACTTTTACTTAGATTTCTTATCTCTATTACATCTTTTCCCGAACGTTCTTGCATGTTTATTTCTAATTTAAATCCTTTTTGCCTTTCACCTTTTTTATCTAATCTTCCTCGGTCTATTACTTGAATTTTTTCTAATCTTTTCTCTATACTTTTTGCACGTTTAAAAAATAATTCATTTTTTGCCAATTCACCAAACTTTCTTAAAGTTTTTATTGACTCCTTCATTTTCTTTATTTGCTTTTGTTGACTTTTATACTTTTCAAACTGCGCTAAAGTTCTTCTTTCATCCTCTTCTAAAAAATATGTATAATTTCCGTAATATATTTTTTCTTTTCCATTTTCTATAAGTATTGTTTTAGTTGCGACTTTATCTAGAAAATATCGATCATGTGAAACCATCAAAATTGTCCCTTTATATGATATCAAAAATTCTTCTAGCCATTCTAGAGTTTCTATATCTAGATGATTTGTAGGCTCATCAAGTAATAAAATGCTCGGTTTGCTTAACAAAATTCCTGCTAAGTTTACAATAGTTTTTTCTCCTCCACTAAGTAAATTATATTTTTTATTTAAAATATCATCATCAAATCTAAACCCTGAACAAATTTTATTATAGTCTTCTTGCATTTCATATCCGCCTATTAAAATAAATTGTTCTTGTAGTTTCCCGTATTTATTAATAATTTTTTCGAGTCTTATTTCATTTGTCTCGATAGTCATTTCTTTTTCAAGTTTTTTCATTTCTTTTTCTAAAGAATTTATATCTTCAAATTTTCTTTCTAAAAATTCCTTTACTAATAAATCTTCTTTTTCTTTTTGATATATTTGATTTAACTTTCCAATAGTTGCATCTTTTTTTATATTTAATTTCCCTGAATCTTGATTCTCTTCTCCACTTATTATATTTAAAATGGTAGACTTTCCGGCTCCATTTGAACCAACTATAGCAATTCTTTCCCCTGTTTTTGCTTCAAAATTTATTCCATCTAAAACATTTTTCAATCCATAATTTTTCTTTATATTTTTTAATTCTATTTCTATCATAATTATATCTCCTTACTTTTTCTATTTAGTATATTTTCAATTGCTTCATAACGAGATATAACTGCTATATATTTCTGCTTTCACTATTACAACATTGCTACATATATAGCATTATCTCGTTGTAATAGTTACACAGCCGAAAGCTCTGTGTTTTATTTTTCTTTCTAATTCTTTTCTTTTATTCATTTTTTCAATCCTTTCTAAATAATTTTATTTTCTCTATACCAATTAGCAAATTCTTTCATAGAATCAACTGATTCATATTTAACTCTGTTAGTTCTTTCTTTTTCAGTCATTTGTGCCATTGTCTTATTATATCCATATGGTTTATATATGTACCATAAATCTGACCATTTTTTATCTGTATCATTTCCCAATTTTTCTTTTGACAAACTTCCTTCATGCCTTCCCATAAATTGATGTAACTCATTCCCATCAAAATAAGATAAACATTCTGTAAATCTACAACTTCTATTTTCTTTACCTTCCATTAATTTTAAAATTCCGTCAATTCCAATAGTATTCAAAGCAAAGTTTACAAAAGCTCTTGGAAAACCATCAAGCTCATCAATCCAAAATCCACAATCTAATGAAATACATGGTTTCTTTACCAATTTATATGCTTCCATTACTTTTTGTTTTGAAATATATTTTATATCATCACTTCTTGGTTCTTCTACTTCATACTCATAGACTTTAAAATTAACTTCTCTTAAGTGTTTCTTTGCTGATGCTATTTTGCCTTTGTTATGTGTTACAAATATTACTTCTTCCATGTATATCATCCTTCCTAAGAATTTCACCTTATATATTATATCATATTATTTCGTTAATGTAAAAATTTACCTTATTTGTTTTCTTTTAAAGTTAATACTGCTACACACTCCACATGGCTTGTAAATGGAAACATATCAACAGGTGTAATACTATTTATACAATACTTTTCTTCTAACAAAGATAAATCTCGAACTAAAGTAGCCGGATTACAACTAATATAAACAATTTTTTTAGCATTAGTAGTCAGAATATTTTTGATACTAGTATTATCTAAGCCCTTACGAGGTGGATCTAAAATTATTACATTTGGTATCACTTTTTCATTTAATAACTTATCTAATTCATTCTCTACATCTCCTGCTATAAATTCTATGTTATCTATACTATTTAATTTAGTATTTTCTTCTGCTGCTTCTATAGCTTCTTCTACAATTTCTATTCCATACACTTTTTTTGCATATTCTGCAATAAAAATAGAAATTGTTCCTATTCCGCAGTATAAATCAAATACAATATCATCTTTTGATATATTTGCTTTTTCTACTGCTAAACTATATAGTCTTTCTGTCTGTAATGGATTTACTTGATAAAATGAAAGAGGAGAAATTTTGAAAGTATAATCTTTTATTTTATCTGTTATATATCCATCTCCATATAAATTTATATTTTCTTTTCCCATTATTACATTTGTATTTTTCTTGTTGATATTCTTTACTATTGTTTTTATATTAGGAAATTTTTCTATTATATTTTTTACTAATTTATCTTCAATTTCTTTACTTCCAATTTTATCTCCATTTATAACTAATACGCACATTATTTCATTTGTTTTTATTCCAATTCTTGTAACAATATGCCTCACTAAGCCTTTTCTTGTTTTTTCATTATAAATACTGATGTTATTATTAGTTATAAATTCTAATATAGATTTTGCTATTTGTTCTGTTTGCTCATTTTGTATAAAACATTTTTTTATTGGTATTATTTCATGAGTTCTATTTGCAAAAACTCCTATTACTGGTTTTCCTTCTCTATTAATACCTAAAGGATATTGAGCTTTATTTCTATAATGATATGGGCTCTCCATTCCTAAAGTTTTCTCTACTTTGACTTTACTTTTTAGTGTTTTATTTACTAAACTTTGTACTGAATTTTGTTTCATTTTAAGAGTCTCATCATAATCTACATGTCTTAAATTGCAACCACCACATCTTTTATATGTATTGCAATCACTTTCTTTTCTAAACTCTGACTTTTTTAAAATTTCTATTATTTTGCCAAATGCATGTGATGATAAAACCTTAACAACAAGTATTTTTATTTTTTCACCTTTTATTGCATTTGGTATAAATATTGTAAAATTATCAATTTTTGCAATACCTTCTCCTTGAAATCCAGTATCTATAATATCTACTATATATTCTTTATTTTTCTCTACAGACATTACATTTCCTCTTTTCTCATTTTTTCTCTTACTTCTTCGTCAAACTCTAAGATTTCATCAATAGTTTTTAATTCTCTTATATCAAAATAACTCATCATTTTTTCTATTCCTTTTGGAATGTCTGTATACTTAATTTCTTTATTTAAAAACTTTTCTACTAAAACTTCATTGGCAGCATTTAAAACTACCTGACAACTATGTCCTTTTTTTATTGCTTTATATGCTAATGCTAAACATTTAAACTTGTTTAAATCCGGCTTTTCAAACTTTAAATCTACAACATCAAATAGATTTAATTTTTCTATTTTGTTTGGTAATCTATTTGGATAATTTAATGCATATGCTATAGGTATTTGCATTGACTTTGGTCCTATATTAGCCATGATTGTGCCATCTTTAAATTGTACCATTGAATGAACAAGACTTTTTCTATGTACCACAACTTCAATTTTATCAGGATTAACATCAAATAACCATTTAGCTTCTATTACTTCAAACCCCTTATTCATCATTGTTGACGAGTCTATAGTAATTTTCTTCCCCATACTCCATGTTGGATGATTTAGCGCTTCTTCTACTGTAATATTTTCTGTTATTTCTTTATCAAAAAATGGACCTCCTGATGCTGTTAAAAGAATTTTATCTATTTCATTATTTTCTTCTCCATTTAAGCACTGCATTATTGCACTATGTTCACTATCAACTGTAAGAAGTTTAGCTCCTTTTTCTCTTGCCGTTTTCATAATTAATTCTCCACCTGCTACTAAAACTTCTTTATTCGCTAATGCAACTGTCTTCCCACTTTTTATCATGTTATATGTAGGTCTAAGCCCTGCAATACCAACTAATGCAGAAATAGAAACATCAAAATCTGTCAACTTTGATATTTCTTCCATTCCTTGTTTTCCATAAAAAATATTTAATCCATCATATTTTTGCCTTATTTTCTCTGCATTCTCTTTATCAATTATATAAACATTTTTAGGTTTAAATTCTTCTATTTGTTTTAGTAATTTTTCTATATTTCTTCCAGCAACTAATGTTACTATTTCAAATTTATCTAAATTCTCTCTAATTACATTTAATGTATTCTCTCCAACAGAACCTGTTGAACCAAAAATTGCTATTTTCTTCATTTTGTTCTTCTCCTAATTTTAAATTTTATCTATATCAATTCCTATTTTTTTAAAACTATCATATATTTTAGCCATATTTCGATATTTACCTTCACGCAATTCTATTCTATAGTCTTCTTTACTAATTATTTCATCACTATCTTCTAATTCTTTTTCTATATTATATGGAAGCCTTATAAATTGAAAAGAAATATCGGAAGTATACTCTTTACTACCATAATCTCCTTCCAAAATCAAATAATAACATCTTGTTGTTTCCATTATATTACTATCTTTATCTGCATTTCTAACACTTTCAAATGAATTTCCTACACTACCAACATTTATTAAAGTTTTATTATATGCCTTACTCATAAATTGATTATGAATATGTCCATATAACACAACATCTGCAATTTTTTGTGAAGACGTTCTTTCACTAGGCAAGAACATTGAATATTTGGTATCTAAGCTATCCATATTAATTACAGCTTCATTGTCAGCTGTTGGAGTTGCATGAAACATTCTGATTAAACTACCACTCATATAAAATTCATGACAAAAAGGTAATTTTAGTAAATATTCTCTATCATCATTTGTTATTCTAGTCTGATGCCATTTAAAACTATCTATTTCCTTTTGAGGTCTATCCTTTACTATTTCAATTCCTGATGAAAAATATCTATCACAATTTCCTCTTAAAATCACATCACATTTTTCTTTTACTAACTCTAAGCATTCTTTTTGATGTAAACCTTTTGCTATTATATCACCTAAGCAAATTATCTTATCTACCTTTCTATTTTCAATATCTTTTAATGTTGTTTTTAAAGCTTCCAAATTTCCATGTATATCTGAAATTACTGCAATTTTCATACTATCACTCTTTCTAGATCTATTTTATATATACTTAATAAAGTAGAATGAGCAAGATTTAGATTTCTTTATTCTTGCTCACCTTTATTGATATATTATTATACCATCCTTATACTTTCAATTACTGGTTGATTTTCTTTTGGAACTGTACCATTTTGATCAGTTGGCTTTATATCCTCACATATTTTATCAACAATTTCTATTCCACTAGTAACATGTCCAAATGCTGCATAATTTCCATCTAAATATTCTCCATCTTGATGCATTATAAAGAATTGAGAACTTGCACTATCAGGATCCTGAGAACGAGCCATTGATATTACTCCTCTTTTATGTGATATATTATTTTCTACGCCGTTTTTTGAAAATTCTCCTTTTATAGTTTCATTGCTTCCACCCATTCCTGTTCCTTCTGGATCTCCTCCTTGGATCATAAAATCTTTTATTATTCTATGAAAAGTAAGTCCGTCATAAAATCCTTCTTTTATTAATTTTTTGAAATTTGCAACAGTTATTGGTGCTGACTGATCATCTAATTCAACTTTTATTACCCCGTAATCTTTTATTTTTATTTCTACATTGTTTGAATCTTCCACTTCTTTTCCTCCTTCTTCGTTATTATCATTTTCTGAATTTTCTCCATTTCCTATATTATTATTTTCTGTCTTCACTTCATTTACAGCACTATTTTCTTCCGCTACTTGTGTATGTTCCTCTTTATTTTGATTATTTTTTAAAACAAAAACTCCTACTCCACCAGCTATTAATAGCACTATTATTATGCCTATTATTACTCCTTTATTCATCTTACTCTTTCCTTTCTTTTTTTATTTATACTACATACAATAAAATACATAAAAATTGTAAAAAAGTTCCTACAACACATGCTAAATGAAAGATTGAATGCATCCATTTTTTCTTTTTCCCTATTCCATAAAGTATCGCTCCAATTGTATATGATATTCCACCTAAAAGTAACAGTATAAAACCGGGTGTTCCTAATAATCTAGGTAATAAATAAGCTTTGAAAATTATACACCATCCCATAATTAAATAGCATATCATAGAAAAAATTTTAAATTTTTTTAAGTCTATAGAATTTAATATTATTCCTAGTATAGCAAGTGCCCATACTATTCCAAAAACTACCCATCCTACTACAGGATCTTCTTTTCTTAAAGTGCATAGACAAAATGGTGTATATGACCCTGCAATTAAAAGAAATATTGAGCAATGGTCAATTACCTGTAATACTTTTTTTCCTTTTCGTTTTGGACTTAACCCATGATATATACTAGAAATTGTGTAAAGAATTATCATCGTTATACCATATATAACACTTGATACTATTGCATATACATCTTTATGTATTCCTGCAAATACTATGCATAGAATCATTGCAACTAATCCAATAACTGCTCCAACTATATGTGATGTCATATTAAATATTTCTTCACCTTTAGTATATTTAGGTAATTTTCTATCTTTAAGTTTAGTTCTTGTCATGTTATCCCCTTCCTGTCTCATTAAAAGCTTTACTCTCCATTAGATTTTAACCTTAAATAGCCTAATTCTTCCCAAATGTTATACGCAAGATTAAGTCTAAATAATACTTTTGGTTTCGCACCTGCCCTGTTTTTATCTACAACACATGCATAATATCTTACATCTGGATCTTTAAATACTTCAAGGTCTTTCCAGTTATCTCCAACTTCTTTCTCTGAATATTCATAATCTTTATAATTTTCATGAGGAATTTGTTTAATTAGACATAAAGTATCTAAAACCTCTTTTACTGTTCTACTAACAGCTAAATCACTAATACTCAAATTAATTGGTAATGTTGCTGTTTCAGTTAATTGTAGTGTAGAACCTATGTAAATATTAAAATCTTGTGCTAAATTTGAAAGTATTGTTGCTGTTTTCTTAAGTTCTTCTCCATTTCCGATATTTTCAGTATCTGTTTTCATTGTATCATAAAACATATACTCTATTTTTTCTTTATAATAATAATTTACGATAACTTTCTTCAATTCATCATTAGTATGGTCTGTAATATTTATAAAATATATTGAATTTTCAAGCTGTTGATCTAACCAATTTGTAGCTCTAATTACTTTTCTATATTCTTCTGATACTTTTTCTAATCTTTTAGCAAATTTTGTTTGAGTTTCTTTAGGCTCTTTAACCACAAATCCATCTTTATCCACATTTACTTTACTAGGATCATCTGGTCTAAATTTAAATTCTAGTAACTCTCCTTCTGATTTAATCATTTTTTGTCCATGTAATTTTTGTATTTCTGGATTATTTAGAATCGTAGTTATTAAGCATAGCTTCATTTTTTCTTCAGACATTTCGTTTGATATTACTAATACTTTTTTCTTATGAACAAATGCTATATATGCAGCTAACGCTATTGTAAACCTACTTTTACCAGAGTTAGATGGCATTGAAAATGAAGTTGTTTCACCTTTTCTTATACCTTTAAATACACTAGATAAAATTTTAAAAGGTATTTTCAATCCAGTTGTTAAGTTATTATCGCTTTGCATTAAAAAATTACTTGTCCCTTTACTTAATATTGCACTTTTAAATTTTTGTGTAACTGTAACTTGTTCAACCGCTGCTTCAACTTCCTCAATTGACATTTTATCATATAGATAATAATTTACTATCTCTGCTATCTTCTTTTGTGTAGTTTTAATTGGCATACCTCTATAGTGTTTTCTAAGTAAAAATAATTTTCTAATTTCTACATAAACTTTTTCAAAATTATAGTTTTTGTCAGCATATTTTTCTTTTAAAATTTCTTTAGATTCATTAAGCGTTGTTGTTTCTGTAGCAAAGTTAAATCTTCTTTTTGCTAATTCTGGTGCATAAGCTTGTCCTTCTGTAAATAATATACTTTTATATATATTTAAGAGTTCGTTACTTTCAAAATAGCAATCTGTAAATACAATATAATACATAGACATAGCTTTAGGGTTATTTAATAACATTCCTATATAAGTCTCTTCTAAACTTGGATTTATTAGTTCTTTTGGATATTCATCTTCTTCATCATTCTCTTCTGTACCTTCATCTACCATTAATTCTTCGTCGTCATACTCGTCATCATCATCTTCTTCAAGTTCTTCTTCCATTTCTTCTGTTTCTTCATTATCGTTATTGTCATATTCTTCATTTTCTTGTTCATCTTCTGAATCTTCGTATTGCTCTTGCTGATCATAGTTCTCGTCTTCTATATAATTAAATTCTTCTACATCTTGGCTATTTTCATTTGGTATTTCTTCTTGATTATCTTCTTGTTCTTGTTGTTCTTCATCTTCTGTACCAATCCTATATAATTGATTTATTTTATCTATTGCTTCACGATAATCTCCCTCTTCTATTGCCTTTCTTGTTTCTTCAATAAGTTCTTCATTTTCATCATTTTTTGGTATTTGATCTAACAACTCAAACAATTGGTTTATATCCATATTTCTTCTCCTTCGTTATTTTTTCCCATTTTATCATAAGCATTATAATTTTTCAAGACAAAAAAAGGCAACATCTTAATAAGATATTGCCCTTTTTATGTTATTTTAATACATTCCATCCATTCCAGTTGGTACTCCGGCATCATGTCCTCCACATCCGCACTTTTCTTCTGGTTTATCCGCTACTAGACTTTCTGTTGTAAGTACCATAGAAGCAATAGACGCTGCATTTTGTAATGCACTTCTAGTAACTTTTGTAGGATCCACTATACCTGCCTTTTTCATATCCACATAGCTTTCAGTAGATGCATCAAATCCTACACCAACTTTTTCTGATTTAACTTTATCAACTATAACTGCTGGTTCAAGTCCTGCATTTCTAGCAATTTGTTTTGCTGGCTCTTCAAGTGCTTTTAATACTATTTGTGCTCCTAGTCTTTCCCCATTTTCCAATTTAGCGACTTCTTTTTCTACTTTAGGAATAACATTAAGTAATGCTGTTCCTCCTCCTGCAACTATTCCTTCTTCAACTGCTGCTTTTGTTGCAGATAAAGCATCTTCTATTCTTAATTTTTTTTCTTTCATCTCAACTTCTGTAGCTGCACCAACGCCAATTACTGCAACTCCACCTGAAAGCTTAGCTAGTCTTTCTTGTAATTGTTCTTTATCATAGTCACTCTTTGTTTCAAGTATTTGTGCTTTTATTTGGCTAACTCTATCAGCTAATAATTGTTTATCTCCCATACCATCAACAATTATTGTGTTTTCTTTTTCAACTTTAATTTGTTTTGCTTTACCAAGTTGTTCTATTGTAGTATCTTTTAACTCTAATCCTAAATCTGATGTAATTACTTCTCCACCCGTTAAAATCGCTATATCTTCAAGCATTGCTTTTCTTTTATCTCCAAATCCAGGTGCTTTAACAGCAACTACATTTAGAACTCCTCTTAATTTATTTAAAACTAATGTTGATAAAGCTTCTTGCTCTACGTCATCACATATAATTACTAATTTTCCTGATTGTTGCATTAAATTCTCTAATAATGGTAATACTTCTTGAATATTACTAATTTTTTTATCTGTAATTAATATATATGGATTATCCATAACTGCTTCCATTTTATCTGTATCTGTTACCATATATGGTGAAACATAACCTTTGTCAAATTGCATTCCTTCAACTACATTCAATTCTGTATTTGAAGTTTTAGATTCCTCTATTGTAATAACTCCATCTTTAGAAACCTTTTCCATTGCATCTGCAATTAATTCTCCAATTTCTTGATTGTTTGCAGAAATACTTGCAACTCTTGCTATATCTTCTTTACCATTTACATCAGAACTTATTGATTTTAATTCTTTAACAGCTGCTTCTACTGCCTTGTCAATTCCTCTCTTTACTGACATCGGATCACTTCCTGCTGCTACATTTTTTACACCTTCTTTTATAATAGATTGTGCTAGAACTGTAGCTGTGGTTGTTCCATCTCCTGCTACATCATTTGTCTTTGTTGAAACCTCTTTAACTAAACGAGCTCCCATATTTTCAAATTTATCTTCCAATTCTATTTCTTTAGCTATTGTAACTCCATCATTTGTAATAAGGGGTGCTCCGAAACTTTTGTCTAAAACTACATTTCTCCCTTTTGGTCCCAATGTAACTTTAACTGTATCTGCTAATTTATTAACACCTTCTAATAAAGATTTTCTTGCATCTTCTCCGAATTTAATTTGTTTTGCCATTTTATATCAATCCTTCCTTTTCTTAATTTATGCACTATTCTACTATAGCTAGTACATCATCTTGTTTTACTATCAAATATTCTACACCTTCGTATTTTACTTCTGTTCCAGAATATTTACTTACAATAACATTATCTCCTTTTTTTACTATCATTGGTTCTAATTTTCCATCTATATATTGACCTGGACCAACTTCTATAACTTCTGCTATTTGTGGTTTTTCTTGACTGGCTCCAGTTAGTATAATTCCACTTTTAGTTGTTTCTTCGCCTTCTTTCATTTTTATTAATACCCTGTTTTCTAATGGTTTTATCATGCTAATTTCCTCCTTTTTCATTTAATATTTTGTAATTACATTTTAGCACTCTTTCTTAATGACTGCTAATAATTTATACCCTTTTTATATAATTGTCAAGTACCTTACTATATTTTTCACAAAGTTTTCACATTACTATGACTGTATATTTTATTCACCTCATTTTTGAATATGCAAAAAAGGCACTAAAAACACGCACTTGCAATTTACTAATTATTAAAAAGTAGTAAACCACATGTGCGCGTGTTTTTATTCTGTTCGTAAAGCTATTACAGGATCCTTTTTACTTGCCATCTTAGAAGGAATTAAACCAGCAATAATTGTTAAAATCATGCTTATTAATACTAAAATAACACCTGCATTAAATGGTACCATTGCATGAACACTTACATTTGTCACTTTATATATTATTGAATTAATTGGGAATGTTAGTAATACTGTAATTCCAATACCTATCATTCCTGAAATTAGTCCTATAATAAATGTCTCAGCATTAAATACTCTTGAAATATCTTTCTTAGAAGCACCAATAGCTCTTAAAATTCCTATTTCTTTTGTCCTTTCAAGTACAGAAATATATGTTATAATTCCAATCATTATTGATGAAACTATTAGTGAAATCGCAACAAATGCTATTAATACATAGCTTATTGTATTTATTATTTGCGTTACAGATTTCATCATTATTCCTACCATATCTGTATAATTTATTACATTTTCTTCTTTTCCTTCATCACGCTGTTTTTGGTTATAATCCTCAATAGCTTGTGATATTTTATCTTTTGATTCAAAGTCTTTTGGATAAATATTAATTGCTGTAGGACTATCTAAATCTATTGCCCCCAATTTTTCTAAATTTTTCTCATATGTAGCATTTTTATTTTCTGTATAAGTTTCCATCATCTTAGCAATATCTTCACTTGAAAGTGACATCATTGCCATTTTTTGTTCATTCGTCATTGAAGTATAATCAAATTCTTCATCATTTTTTTCTGGGAATTTTAATCCTGAAAATACATTCGTTTCTTTATCATCTTTTTGATTCTTTACAATCTCATAATCACTTGATTTGTTTATTACATATTCTTTCAATTCTTTAGTATATCCTACGCCTTCATTCATAGCTGTTGCAACACTTTGTTCATTTTGTCTTATTATTCCAACTACCTTTATTTCTTCTGCTTCATCTATTTTCTTTTTCATATAGTCTTTATCATCACTTTTATCAACCCATAATCCATTCTGTTTTTCATAATAATCAGGATTTAAAATCAATTTAAACTTCAAATTTACTAATTCATCATATGAATAGCTTTTCTGCTCTACTTCCTCTTCTATTTTTTCTTCATTTTGTATAGCATCCCATTTCTTTTCTAATTCTTTTTGATCTTTTAATCCCAAAGAATATAAAGTATAATCACTTACTTGGTTATGTTCGTCGACAACAAGAACTACTTCGTTATATTTTTTAGGCCAACTTCCTGCCACTAAGTCATATTGTGAGCTTAATAATTCTTGATTATCTAACATTTCAAACCATACATCAGTACTAGAAACCATCATAGAACCACCCATCATTTGAGCTACATCTGAATCATTTCTAGCTTCAACCATATCACCCATTCCAACAGCATCCATAACTGTACTTGGATTTACTTGAACAATACCATTCTCCGTATCTTCTCTATATAAATTTATAGGCAAATTGTAAGTATACTGTATTCCATTACTACTATTTGAAATATCATTATTACCCTCATCTATAAACTTTTTTAATTCTGTTAAATTATTGTTTTCTTTTTTATTAGAAAGTGTTGTAAGCATCTCGTCCATTATATCTGATGAATATACTTTACCTTCTTCTTGATCTTCAGTATTTACTTCTTGAGTTCCCATCATGCTTTCCATCATACTATTCATATCTATAGTAGTTTTTTCAATTGTTATTGGATAAGATGAAAGAGTATCTTCTTCAACTTTATCTATATAATTTTGAACTCCAGTCGAAATCGCTAAAATTAAAGCTATTCCTATAATTCCTATGCTTCCAGCAAAAGATGTTAATATTGTACGTCCTTTCTTTGTCATCAAATTGTTAAGGCTTAAACGAAAAGCTGTAAAAAATCTCATAACCGTTCTACCTGTTTTAGGTTCTAATTTTTCTTTTTCAACTTTTTCATCAAAAGGATTAGAATCATCTGTAATTACTCCATCCAAAATTTTTACAATTCTATTTGAATACTTTTCAGCTAATTCTGGATTATGTGTAACCATTATAATTAATTTATTTTTAGAAATCTTTTTCAAAATTTCCATAACTTGCTTACTTGTTTTTGTGTCCAAAGCACCTGTTGGTTCATCTGCCAAAATAATATCCGGATTGTTAACTAAAGCTCTTGCTATTGCAACTCTTTGCATCTGACCACCAGATAGTTGGTTCGGCTTTTTATTTATTTGCTCTTTTAAACCAACTTCTTCTAATGCTTTTTTTGCTCTTTTTCTTCTCTCTTTTTTGGGTACACCTGATATTGTTAAAGCTAACTCTACATTTGATAATATAGTTTGGTGAGGTATTAAGTTGTAATTCTGAAACACAAATCCTACTGAATAATTTCTATAAGCATCCCAGTCTCTATCTTTAAACTCTTTAGTAGATTTTCCATTTATAATTAAATCTCCTGATGTATATCTATCAAGCCCTCCTATAATATTTAATAATGTAGTCTTTCCGCAACCGCTTTGTCCTAAAACAGATACAAATTCTGACTTTCTAAATTCTATATCTATTCCTTTTAAAGCCTCTACTTTGCTTTCTCCCGTAACATATTCTTTCGTTATTCCTTTTAATTTTAACATATTTACTCTCCTTTTTATGTTCTTTAGAAGGCTCCGCCACCTCCTCCGGCTTCCTCCACCTCCGTGAAAATCCACCGCCACCGGAGAAACCTCCACCACTTCCGTTTCCACTTGCACTTATAGTCCCTAATATATCAAATGCTTTTTCTGTTGCTTTACTATATGTCTTTAAAAATCTTCTTTCTACACCTGCATATCTGTAAAAGTAGTAATAGTCTGAATATATGTAATTAGTAAACATACTGTCATTTATTAATGTTGATATATTCTCATCTAAATTAAATTCCTTAATTCTTTTTATAACTTTTTTAGCTATTCCAAAACTAACAGCATAACAAAGATACCTTTCCCATAAAACAACTTGTTCTATATCTCTATCTTCCATCATAGAATATTTTTCTATTTTATCTTTAATTATATTTAATCTGCTATAATCTTTTATCATAGTAGGATTATTTTTTAACATTAAATTATCTGTTAGCATTATTACTGTAGCAATACAAATTAATACTTCATCTGCAACTATGTATCGTATTGGTGAAAAATAAGCTGTTATTAAAATTATAATTCCAAAAAATACTGCTATAGTAACTGCAGTAGATACCACTTTTTGACCTGTAATTCTCTGTACTCGATTGCTTACTTTCTGTTTTATCAAAATAGCTAAATTAATTGGAACATATAAAATTGCCATCATAAACGGTATTATTAAAATTATTAAAAAAAGCAAATGAATTCCAAATATCATAAGTATTTCATCAATTGAACTCATATCATATACATTAAATCCATTAAATAATATATGCTTTCCTAAAAGTATTAGACTTAAAATAAATAAAAAAACATTAAATATTCTTATACTTTTTGGGACTTTTACCTCGTTTGCTTTTATTTCCATTAATTTCTTTTCAACTAATGTATTTAGTTCTTTGAACTTTTTACTTGCCTCTTCTTCTTTTGGCATTGTATTTAACCTATCTTGTAAATTAATTGAATTTGAATTACAGAAAACCCATTCATATACATATTTTTCTATTTCGTCCATCTGCTCTTCTTTACCAGTTGTTTGAGTTATAAAATAATAATAACTTTCTTTTCCTGCATTATTTTTTATATCCAAATTTATTATTTTCTTATTTATCAAATTTAATATAACTGCTAAGATATCTCTAGCCAGAATATTTCTACTTCCTTGTATACATCCTGCAATCATTGGATTATATTTTTTAAACATTTCATCTTCTTCTACACTAATAACTTTTTCTTTCTTATCTTTTTCAAAAATTAGCAATAAAATAATCCAATAAATTAGTAGACATCCAGCAAAAATGAGTATTTTTATTGTAAATTTATTTTTTTCTTCTTCATTTTCTACTAATTTTCCTTCATCACTAAATATTAAATCTTTTGCATTTATATTCGAATTTTTAGTGGATTCTGATATATTTTCTTTATCAAATATAATCCTTGCAGCTACATATTGCCCTGGTTTCACATTACTTACTTGAAAATTTGCATGAGTATTATCTATTATTTTTGACTGTCCATTATATGGTCCATGTCCCCATATATTTATTTTATCTTTATTGTTTTTTAAATATATATCAATATTTACTTTTTTCAAAGTTACTTCCCATGCTCCACCTATAAAATTGTAATATAATTCTCCTACATCATTATGTTTAACACAAAGATTTCCTATTTTATAAATAACCTTAAAATTTTTATTAACATTTGTTGAGGGTGAATAAACTTTTATTTGAGATACTCCATTCATTAAATTTTGGGTATAAACGCCTTCTGTTCCATTTACTACATTTCCATTTTGTCTTTTATAAGATTTTCCATCTACTAATACTTCTTGAACATTTACAGAGGAACCATTATAGAAATTATCAGATATTTTCCTATCTTTGACAGCTGTTTGATATTCAGGATCTTTTAAATTATACGGAACATTGATATAAATACCATTATATTCTCCATTAAATTTATATATCATTTCTTGTTCTATATAAACTGAACCATCTTCTTCTATAGAAGCTTGTATATCCATATTTTCTATTGAATAACTTTTAGCTTCTACTTTACCACCAAAAAATATTACTGCTAATATTATAAAAATAACTAATTTAACTTTTTTTATCATTTTTATACCTTTTCCTATATTTATTATTAATAAATTATAGCATTTAAGAAAAAAATAATCAACAAAAAATAGAGCATCTTTAAGCTCTATTTTTTGCAATTCTATTTACTTATATTTTTATTTTCAATAACAACTAAATGATCTCCTTCTTCTATTTTATATCCCTTTTCAGGTGAAATTTTCATTTTACCATCAACCTTTTTTACTCCAATAACATTCATTCCATATTCATTTCTAAATTTTAACTTTTCAAGCGTCTTTCCTACCCATTTATTTTGTACTTTAACCTCTACTAAATCATAATCATCTGATGCATTAATTGAATCAATTATATTTATGTCCATTATACTCCTTGCAAGCTTAATTCCCATTTCTTGGTCTGGCGAAACTATATATTTTACTCCCATCTTTTCTAAAATCTTTTTGTGTGTCTCATTAGTCGCTTTTACTATAATTTTAGGTATTCCCGCTTCCTCAAATAGCATAGTAGCTACAATACTAACTCCAAGATCATCAACCGTTATAACTGCTACATCAAAATTATTTAAGGATAATTTTTTAAATTCTGCTGTATCTTTTATATCGATTTGTACCGCTTCTGTCGCAAATTCTGCAGCATCTTCTACTCTATCCATGTCTTTATCAATTACTAATACATCACAGTTATAATTATATAATTGTTTTACTATACTAAATCCAAAGGTTTTTAACCCTAAAACTAATATGTTTAATTTAGCCATTTTCCATTACATCCTTTAATATATACTAAATTTAGGTTTTTCTAAGGTTGCCCATAAACCTTGTGTTAATATTTATCCTACTAAAAGGTCACATTTTGGATATTTTAATGTATTCTTCCTACTCTTCTTGTTATATTTAGACAATAAAGCAAATGATAATGTTATAGGTCCAATTCTTCCAATAAACATTAATGCCATAATAAGTAATTTACCAAGAAAACTTAAGCTTGGAGTTATTCCTAAAGTAAGTCCTACTGTTCCAAATGCTGAAAACACCTCATAACAAATATCTACAAAAGTTATACTTTCAGCCATTACATTATCTTTTCTTTCTGTTACAGTTAATAATAATATAGATGCCAATATAATACATAAACTTATAGTAACAACTGCAACAGCTCTTTTTATTGTTTTAAATGGCACTTCTCTTTTAAAGACAAATGTTTTATCTTCACCTTTAATAAAACTTATTACCATTAAAATGATAATTGCAAAAGTTACATTTTTAACTCCTCCTGCTGTACTTGCAGGTGAACCACCAATAAACATATATATCATTGAAATAAACTTTGAAGTAGATGTCAATCCGTCTGTATTTATTGTTGTTGCTCCTGCAGTTCTTAATGTTGTTGAGTAAAAACTTGATTTCAATATTTTTTGTCCTAAACTATCATTTTTCATGATATTCATATTATTTTTTTCTAACATAAATGTCATAAAAGTTCCACTAACTAATAATAGTACAGTTGTTATTAATACTAATTTTGTATGTATAGTAATTTCTTTCCAAACTCTTGTGGGTTTACTTTTATTTTTCCAAGTTATTTTTATTGATTTAACAACATCATGCCATACTGTAAATCCTAATCCACCAACTATAATTAATATAATAGTTGCTATATTTACTATTACATCATATTGAAATGGAACAAAACTACTATCCCCTATAATGTCAAAACCAGCGTTGCAAAACATTGAAATTGAATGAAATATGGAATAAAAAATTCCTTTCTTTATTCCATAAACTGGAATAAATCTAGTAGCATATAATATAGCTCCAAAAGTTTCAAATATAATGGTATATGTAAATATTCTTCTTATTAATTTAACCAGTCCACTTATATTATTTTGATTTAATGATTCCTTTATTACTACTCTTTCAGACAGATTTATTTTTCTTCCCATAAGCATTAATATTAATGCTAAAAAGCTCATAAAACCTAATCCACCAATTTCAATTAGAATCATGAGAACCACCTGTCCAAAAACAGAAAACTGTTCACTTGGTACAACAGTAGTAAGACCAGTTACACAAAGTGCTGATGTTGACACAAAAAAACTATCAACAAACTTTATTTGTTTTCCTTCTTTATTACTGATTGGTAGTTTTAGTAATATGCCTCCTATTATAATTAATACTAATACTCCTACTACTAGACTTTGTGTTGCAGTAAATCTATTCCTTTTCTTGTTTTCCATAGCCTTTTCCCCTAATTATTAGTTTCATATTCATTTATTGTTTTCTTTTGAACACAGTCTCAAAATATTTTATCACAATTTTACTGATAATTCAACTATTTTCGCTATTTTAAACGAACTTTTTTACGGTAAAAACTGTTTTATTTATAATCAAATAAACTTTCTATTATTTTTTTATACCTTTTAAATATTGGGTGATTTCTATCAACTCCATTTATACAGCTTTCATAAACACTTGTATAATACCATTTTTGAAGTTCTTTTCCTCTTTTTAAAACTCCCCAAGCTTTCTCTTCTCCATATAATTCTATACAATCAGATAAATCTTCTAGGTTACTTATTTTATCACAAGCAATTATTAATTTAGAACCTAACGGTGCATCTTTTGTATGTTCAATTGTATGTTTTTTTCTATCTTCCCACTCTAATGTTTTATCTGGTTCCGATGCATCATATACATAATTTCTAATATTGCTTCCAAATTCTTTTTCTATATCATCAAAAGTATATTTCGTATCTTCTACTACATCATGTAAAATTCCCGCTGCTACTATCTCTTCATCACATCCATTTCTTTGCAAAATCATTCCTACTGTAAATGGATGAAAAATCATATCTATATCCTCTACTTTTCTTCTCTGATTTTTATGTGCTCTTGTTGCATAATATATAGCATATTCTATTTTATCTTTTCCTCTATACATATCAAACCTCCTAATTATATTTCTTTTGATATTATATATAAAAAAGATTTTTTATTCAATATTATTTTCTTAATAAATTCTATATTTCATATTGTAAATAAAATATAAAAATGTTATTATATATTCGTAGAATAAAATCAGTGGAGGTCTTTACAATGCTTAATATCATAAAAGACTCTGTTGCTCAGTGTTTCGAAAAATTTTCCTCACTATTCTTAATTGATGACACCAATGAATTTGTATGGAATTATATCGAAACTTTGAAAAGTTTACTGGCAACTGTCGATATGCCCGTGATAAATTCTTTATATACTGTGGAACTTTTTGGCACTCCAGAAGCTGGAAAAACTACCACTATCTCACGGATTTTGACACCCTTACGTAATTCTGGAGTCAGTGTAACTTATTTGCGCGAATCTGCAGAGATTTTACCTGATAATATACCAAAGAACAGTATTTACTCACACCTTTGGATGCAGTTAAATACTATTAGTTCACTTATTTGTACTAACCTTGAAACTAATAAAATAGCTATTCTTGACAGAGGTATTGCAGATACTTTATGTTGGAGTGAAATTTTTGTTAAAAAAGGTGAACTTTCAAAAACTCAATATAATGAGATTTCGAAAACATTAATCCCATTTTTACCAAATAATATTATTGTTTTTGTAGTTTCTCCTGAAGAATCTATTAGACGTCGTGGAGGAGAAGGTCAAATAGTCACTCTCGATTTTATTAAAGACTATAATTGTAATCTATTACAGTTTTGTGGTTCTTCTATATTGAGAGATGTTACTATTAAATTTATAACTACAGAAGACCTATCAATTTATGAAGCCTCAAAAATCACTGAAAAATATATATTGAATAGCTATACTCAATGGCTAAAATCAAATGAGTAATATCATTTATAAAAGCGGATCTAAGATTTTGTTAGATCCGCTATATTTTCTTTTTATTATATCACAATTTTTTATCAAGGATTAATTTACTATGTCCCAGCTCTTATCTTCATTTGTTGACTTTTCTAAAACTTCTATAGGTACTGTGATAACTGGTCGTATTCCAACTCCTTTTGCATCGTTATATCCGTGCATATTATTTCCAATCTCTCCGTCATCTGTTATTACAACTAAATAGTTATTACCCAAAGATGAAGCCGAAGCAAGCCAATATCCATAGTAATCGTCGGCGTCTTCTTCTTTAGTATTTAAAGTTGGAAAATATAACGTATCTCCATATCCTTTTCTATCTGAGCTTATATTTAAAATTCCCGAGCTTGCATCTGGATTTGAAGCTTTTTTTACTTCGTATCCAACTGTTCCATCCGAAAATTCTATTGTATTAGTTATCAATTCAGTATATCCTTTCGAATTCCAACTTTTCACCCACGTTTCTACATCTATACCACCTTTTGCAATTGCTCCATTTCTTCTAAGTTCTGGAGATACTAATCTATCCCATAAATCATCTTCTTTCACAGCATTTAATTTATTTAAAAAATCGTTTCTACTTTTTCCTGAGTACACACCAAATTCCTTATGGTCATCCTTATCTTGTGTTAATCCAGCATTTGATGCAATATTAGTTGAATTTGGTAAATACCCATCATAAATTATATAAACAAAATCACCTTCAGAATAAAATACCCTCCATTCATCTAACTCTACATCATTTACAGTCACTGTATAATTAACTGCATCTCCTATATTCTTACTAGAGATTTTAGCATTTTTATTTGACTTTGGTGTTTCTATTACATCGTTTTTCTCTATACCGCCTTCTCCAACTTTATTTTCTATATTATCCATCTTTTTTATTAATAATACACCTAAGAATATTGAGATTATTAATACTAAGGCTAACACTATTACAATAGCTAAAAATTTATTAAAACTAATTTTTATAACTTTGTCTTCTTTTTTTTGTTTTTGTCCTTGATTTGCTTTTTTTCTCTCTTTCTCTTTTTTGGCTCCCATAATATTCATCTCTCTTTCGTAATTATATTATTTTTCTTGTCTAATAATTTAGGTCTCTTCTTTCTAACTTCTTTACAATATCTATCAAATCCTTAAAACTTTATAATTTGATAATCAATACTTTTACTTTCTTTTTTTATTACGGGCCTTTAATCCTTCTATAATTATTTCTAATGATATATCAAAACTTTCTTTTATTGATATTGGATTTCCAAAACTATCATTGTTTACAAGCAACACAAACCCTTCTAAAAAACTCCTTATAGCTCTTATACTATGTCGTGTATCATCTTCACTAAAGTTCAATGATTTTGCTATTTTAAACATCGCCTCATATAATCTTTTAGTAGCTTTTATTGATTCTTCATCTTTATACTTATTGTACCAAAGCATTGCCTCGAAGATTCCTTTATTACTTGTAGCATAATCATAAAAAGCATAACACATATTTTTTAAAGCTTCGTATCCTGTAACTCCAGCAATAGAATAAATCATAGTGTTTTCTATTTGTTTCCATCCATAAATCATAATACTTTTTTTAATATCATCTAAACTAGAAAAATGATTATACAAGGAAGGAGATTTAATATTCAATTCTTCTGCAATCATTTTCAAAGATAAATTTTTCAATCCTACTTTATTACACAATATTGCAGACGTTTCAATAATAAATTCATTACTAATCATATTCATATTATAAATAATTGCATTAATTAAGTCAATAAAGTTAAATAAATTTAATTAATTTTATTTGCAACTTTTTCAAGTTCTTCTCTAATTTTTATATGTTGAGGACAAACTCCTTCACAAGCACCACATTTAATGCATTCTGATGCTTTCTCTTTTCCATGTCCTCCAACTAACCAACCTTCTTGATGTTTAGCAGAAGCCATGTCATTATAAAGTGTTAGTATATTCATCGCTGTAAATGATCCTGAAATCCCAATATTTTTAGGGCAAACTTTTGCACAATAGTTACATGTAGTACATGGTATTAAAGGAATCTTATTTAATTCTTCTTGTGCTTTATTTATAATTTTTCTTTCTTCTTCATTTAATTTATCAAAATCCTTCATATAAGAAATATTATCTTTCATCTGTTCAATATTGCTCATTCCTGATAAAACCACCATTACTCCGTCTAAATCTGCTGCAAATTTAATCGCCCATGATGCCATTGATGCTTTTGGGTTCGCTTCTTTTAATATGTTTTTTACTGGCTTTGGTGGATTAGAAAGCATACCGCCTTTTACAGGCTCCATTACTATAACTGGTTTTTCATATTTTCTAGCAACTTCGTAACATTTTCTCGATTGAATTGCATTATTTTCCCAATCTGCATAGTTTATTTGTAATTGAACAAATTCTGCTTCTGGATGCTTTTTTAAGATTTCTTCTAATTCTTCCGGCGTAGAATGAAATGAAAATCCTAAATGTTTTATTTTTCCTTGAGATCTCATTTCTTTGACCCATGTCCACATATCAAAATCTTCAAAAACTTTAGTTCTATGTTCTCCTAAATTATGTAATAAATAATAATCAAAATAACCTGCACCCGTTTGTTTTAAAGATGTTTCAAATTGTGCAATTGCGTCTTCCCTCGTTTTACAATTTATCCATGCTGCATTTTTAGTTGCTAAACAAAAACTTTCTCTTGGATATCTTTCTACTAAAGCCTGTCTTATGGCATCTTCACTACCTGTATAAGCCCATGCAGTATCAAAATATGTAAAACCTGCTTCCATAAACATATCTACCATCTTTTTAGTTTGATCTATATCAATATCTTCTCCAACTTTTGGTAATCTCATTAGTCCAAATCCTAATTTTTTCATTTTTATTGCTACACTTCCTTCCATTTTTTATTTACAAGAATTTACTATATCATTAACATATTCCCAATACATGCTCGAATTACTATCACTATTATAATTACTAGAGAATGTTACAACTAAATTTATTTCAGGGATAACAAATATAAATTGACACCCAAAGCCTTGAGCAAAATATGCTTTATATTTTTTATCTCCAAAAGTTCTTACCCACCATTGATAGCCATAATCTGCTGTTCCAGAATCTCTTTCAAATTGTACTGATGTAGATTCTTCTATCCAATTTTGAGGTACTATTTGTTCATCTTGCCATTTACCATTCTGTGCATAAAGTAGCCCATATCTTGCCATATCACGAGATGTTAATGTGTATCCATTTCCTCCATCAGATATTGCTTGAGCATCACTATCACAATTTATACTTTTCATACCAACTTTATCAAATACATTTTCTTTTCCAAATTCAAAAAGAGTTTTACCTGTTGCTTTTTGCATTATTGCTGATAGTAAATGTGTATTTCCTGTTGAATAACTAAAAGTTGTGCCAGGTGTAGATACCATAGGTTTATTTAAAATATAATCGATCCAGTTGTTTGATGCTCTCCATTCATACCAGTCATTCTCCACAGATTGTATTCCAGAGGTATTAGTTAATAAATGTTTAATCGTTATTTCTTTATTTTGTATTTCTGGAATATAATTTGATACTGGAACATCTACACTTTCTATATATCCTTTATCAATAGCAATTCCTATCAAACTACTTGTAACACTTTTAGAGCAAGAGTGTATTGGTACAGTGATTTTGTCGTTATATCCATCTTTGTAATATTCATTTATAATTTTCCCATCTTTAACTACAACACTTGTTGTTACCTCAGTATCTAAAAGTGAGTTATTTAATTCATTTAAAACCTCTCTATTTACATCGTGATTTTCAGGTGTATCTATTTCCCATTCAAATTCATTCGCCTTTTGCATATCTATTTGTTTATCTTCTTCATATATTATATTTTTTTTATTTTCAACAGCATCTGTTTGAATTTTTTTGTTCATATATATTGAATAAACATAAAAAGATAATATTATCAAAATTATCACTAAAATGATAAGAATAAAAATTTTTTTCATTAAAATTTTCCCCTCACATTAAATTATAAGTTATCATATTGTTCATCTGTAACAGGTTCACACCATTCATTAGAAGTATTTTCTCCAGGTACTTCTACTGCTATATGGCTAAACCATGAATCCTTTTTTGCTCCATGCCAATGTTTTACATTTGCAGGAATTGTTATAACCATTCCTGGTTTAAGGCTTATTGCTTCTTTACCTTCTTCTTGATACCAGCCTTCTCCTGCTATACATATTAATAATTGTCCTCCACCTGTTGTAGCATGATGTATGTGCCAATTATTTCTACACTTTGGCTCGAATGTTACATTTGCTAAAAATACAGGACATTTACCTGCTTCTGTTAATGGATTTAAAAATGATTCTCCTATAAAATATTGTGCGTAATCCACGTTTGAATTTCCTTTTCCAAATATATTTACTTTATCAAATTCTTCTTTATTCATTTACTTTTCCTCCAATCCAACTTTCAATAGCTTCTTTTGATTCATTACCTGTAAATCTTTTTCCTTCTTTCCAATTATATTGTGGATATTCATTTCTCAAATCTCTTTCACATCCACTTATTCCTGTTCCTCCTGATGTGCAAAATGGAATTAGAATTTTACCTGATAAATCTAAACTTTCAATAAAAGTATTGATAATAGTAGGAGCTGTGTACCACCATACTGGAAATCCT
>CANQPF010000020.1 GCA_947625665.1 uncultured Clostridia bacterium
TTTTTCTTAGGAGCAAGAGAAAATTACTCTTATTTGAAGAATATTAGAGTTTTATAAAGATTTAGCCTAGAATACAAGAATCAAATATTCTAGGCTTTAAATAAAAGAGTAAACACTAAATTGTCTTTACATAAATTATAATTTGTATTAGACTATAAGAGAGTATAGAACTTTCTTTATTATGTTATTCTATTCTTTCTACAAATAGGACATCCTCTGCCTTTATTTCGATTAGCTATAATTGCTTGCCACTCATGTCCTTTATTACATTTCCACCAAACTTTTTTATTACTATTTGCTGTGACCATATCAGGTTTTAATTCACCATTTTTTTCATAATTCCATTCTTTTGCTAATTCTGGATTAACTGTAGCAAGATCATTATAGCCTTTTAGTACTTGCTTATTTCTACAAATAGGACAACCCGTACCTCTATTTCTATTAGCTATAGTTGCTTGCCACTCATGTCCTTTATTGCACTTCCACCAGACTTTTTCTCTACTATTTGCCATAAACATAGTCGGTTTTAAATCACTATTTTTTTCATAATTCCATTCCTTTGCCAGTGTTGGATTAATTGTTGATAAATCATTATATCCAATTAGTAATCTATGGTTAGAACAATACGGGCAACCAGTTCCACGTGTTCTATCTGAAATATTGGCTTGCCACTCATGACCTTTATTACATTTCCACCAAACTTTTTTACTGCTATTTTTTGTGACCATATCAGGTTTCAATTCACCATTTTTTTCGTAATTCCATTCTTTTGCAACACTTAAATTTGTTGTAGTAAGATCATTATATCCTTTAAGTACTTGTTGATTTGCACAAATTGGACATCCGTTTCCACGTGTTCTATCTGAAATATTGGCTTGCCACTCATGTCCTTTATTACATTTCCACCAAACTCTTTTACTGCTATTTTTTGTAACCATATCAGGTTTCAATTCATCATTTTTTTTGTAATTCCATTCTTTTGCAAGTGTTGGATTAACTGTAGCAAGGTCATTATATCCTTTGAGCACTTGTTGATTTGCACAAATTGGGCAACCATTTCCTTTATTTCGGCTAGTTATAGACGCTTGCCATTCATGACCTTTATTACATTTCCACCAAACTTTTTTATTACTACTTGCTGTAACCATATCAGGCTTTAATTCACTATTTTTTTCATAATTCCATTCTTTTGCAAGTGTTGGATTAATAATCATTAAAGATCGTTGTTTTTGATTTTTTATAAACGATTCATAAATTAAAGCACGATCTCTATCTAAATTAACATCTATATTTTTATTTAAATATTTTGTTATAAGTTTTATTGCGGACTTTATTCCAGTATCAGAATATGTACATGGAATTATTCTTAAATAATTATTTTCCACACTTTCTTCTTTTGTATTTTCCTTTACTCTAAAAAGAAGTATCTTATTTTCTCTACAAAGTTTGTTTTTTCGTGCATCACTTTTTGAATTCTTGTGCCAAAAGATACCATCATATTCAATAGCAACATTCTTTGATGGAATAAAGATATCTAATTCCATTTTTAAATGAGTGTCACCATTTATAGCATCTGGAAATAATTTTTTTATGTAAAAATAAATTGCTTGTTCTGGAAAAGAAGTTTGTAATTCTTTCGCACAAATTGGACAACCTGTTCCTTTATTTCGGCTAGATATAACTGCTTGCCATTCATGACCTTTTTCACATTTCCACCAAACTTTTTTGTGACTGTTTGCTAAAACCATAAAAGGTTTTAATTTACCATTTTTCTCGTAATTCCATTCTTTTGCAACTTTTAAATTTGTTGTAGTAAGATCATTATATCCTTTGAGTACTTGTTGATTTGCACAATAAGGGCAACCAGTACCTCTATTTCTATTAATAATACTTGCTTGCCACTCATGACTTTTATTACATTTCCACCAAACTTTTTTACTGCTATTTGAAACAATCTTATTTGGTTTTAATTCTCCATTTTTTTCATAATTCCATTCCTTTGCCAGTGTTGGATTAACTGTAGCAAGATCGTTATATCCTTCAAGTACTTGTCTATTCGCACAAAAAGGACAACTGCTACCTCTATTTCTGTTATCTACACTTACTTGCCATTCGTGTCCTTTTTCACATCTCCACCATACTTTTTTCCCGCAATTTGCCATAACCATATTGGGTTTTAAATCTCCATTTTTTTCATAATTCCATTCTTTTGCTAATTCTGGATTAACTGTAGCAAGATCATTATAGCCTTTAATAGCTTTCCTTCCAGAACAATATGGACAACCAGTTCCACGTGTCCTATTTGAAACACTTGCTTGCCACTCATGACCTTTTTCACATTTCCACCAAACTTTTTTGCTACTATTTGTTGTAATCATATTTGGGTTTAAATCAATATTTTTTTCATAATTCCATTCTTTCATTAAATTTTTATTATCTATAATATATATTTTTTTTTCCATTCTTTATCACTTCACTTAAAAATAATATTTTTTTAGTAATATAATTTTTATAATTATATTAAATTAATTTTTTATTTAATGGTATAATGTCAGAAAAATTAGTAATATCATAATTGTCTGCATTTTCTGAAATATTGATTATATATGATAAACTAATTTCACAAAATAATGATATAATCAGAAATATATTATTGTTTGCCGTTTGCATTTGCAAAAAATGTGCTTTGCTAATTTCTTCTCTTAAATAATTTATATATTTTTTTAATTCACTATCATTTGGTAAATTAAATATTAAATTATATTTTTCAATTTTATCACAGTTAATGGCATTTTGTATGATTTTTCTTATTTTACTACCATATTTATCATTATAATAAGTATCTCCTAGTTTTAAACAAGCATATTCATAAGCAATTTTAAGAATTGCTAATTCTAATTCATTAAAATTAACTTGAAATTTGTAAAATATTGTTGGATGTATACTTTTCAATTTAATATTTTCGATCTTATTTATGGTTTCATCCTTTTTATTAGTATATAATCCTTTTCTTTTATATATTTTTTTTACCATTTCTTTAGCTTTTTCTTTACTTGAAGATTTTATTATATATTTATTATTCTTTTTATCAGCATAATCTAATAGAGTTGGTTTAAAGTTATAATCTAAGTTTATTTTATTTCCATATTTATCTACACCACCTCTAAAAGGGAAAGGTATATTATTGCTTTTTCCTGTAACTTTATACTTATTTCTGAACATTTCCATCAAAAATCCCGTTGAAATATATTTATCTACTTTACTCCCAAGTTTACTATTACATTCTTCACATACATTGTTAGTTTTTAAGGATTTATTTCCTAATGCCTCTGGTATAATATGTTCTATATTAAATTCACTTTCTTTTTTGCTTTTTCCACAAATTATACATTTTTTCATAATACATTAAACTTTCTAATTACTATTTGTTTGACTAAATAATATCATATATTCGTATTCTTATCAATAAAAACTTTTTTATAAAAACCTCTTGAAAATTCATAAAAGTTATGTTAAATTATTAGTAGTTAGATTGATAGTTGTATCAATCGTCAAGAGAGCTGATGGCGAGTTGTAAATAACTACGTCGTTGGCACCAACAATTAACCGACCTAGATTGCTGATATATCAAGCTTTCTAGGTTTTAATTATACCCAAAAGTATGCACAGTAGCATTTTGAAAATAGGCTCTTTGTCAATAGTTTTAGTTATATATAAAGATGAGTAAAAACAGTTAAAAATAATATAAAACTCTAGATAACTTGTGTTTCAAGTTATCTAGAGTTTTTTGAATGTAAAGTCATATATATAATTAATTAATCTTTTTGCTTCACTTCTTAAAAGCTTTTTATCATTTAGCACATCAGGATTGACGATAAATGGTTCACCAAAAGTTACAGTTATTTTTGAAAAAAACTTAGGTCGAGAAGTCATATAAACAGGTATAATTGGAACACCTGCTGTTGCTGCAATGTAGACTGCTCCACTTTTAGTTTTTCTTTTATTTTCAATATAATTTTCTTTATAGACGCCACCTTCTGGAAAGATCAAAAGCCTAATTTTATCTTTTTCATTTATGGTATTGATTATATTTTTTATTCCAGAGATATCTAAAGCATTTCTTTTTATTGGTATTGCATTAGTATATTCTAAAAGAGGTAAATTAAATTTTTTTTCATAAAGTTCTGCTTTAGCGACGGTATACATGTTTTCAACTTTAGGGTATAGATAAGTGGGGTCAAATATTCTTGAATGATTTGCACAAATTATGCATTTATCGTATTTGTCCAGAATTTCTATATTTTTAAATTCAATTTTAAATAAAATATGATGTACTGTGTACATTATTAAATCTATAATAAATTTTACAATTCTTCTATACATTGGATTTCTCCTCATATAATTTATCAAAATAATGTTGTTTTGCATATTCCATTGTTGTTTTATAACCGTAATTCATAGAAGTATCTAGCTTCATCTGAACTACCGGCAAATTTATTAGTTTTACAATCTATTTCAATCCATAAATCACATTGTTCCTTTTCTTTAGCTAAGAAACATCTTCGCATAGATTGAAATGTTTGAACAAAGCCAGTAAATAAATTAACTCGATCTCTTTCTTTTGGATAGAATTTGTTAGTAATTCCTATTACACAATCAGAAAATTGCTTTAAAGGTAAGACTAAAGTGTTTGTTAAAATTCCACCATCTAGCATAAAATGATTTTTTCCATCGACGATTATTTTGTTTGGAGTAAACATAAGTGGAATAGAACATGTGCTACGTATGGCTTCTGAAATACTTCTATCACAATAATATTTTAAATTTCCTTTTAAAGGTTTTGAAGAGTAATATAATATATTTCGTTCAGAAATATCTAAAGATGGTATAATAAAAGGTTTGTCAATATCTTTTAATGTTTTTATATTTAATTCTTTTTCAAGTTTATTCATATAATTAAGAATTATTTTAGGATTTTTAGAACCTCCACTAATAAAAAATCTTGGAAGTGCAGTTATAACCTCAAAAAAATTATATTTTTCAAATTTTATAACTTCATTTTGAAAAGTTTTTAGAATATCATCGATAGGATATCCACATAAATAAAGCAATGAAACTAATGCTCCTAAGCTAGCACCAGAAATTGCTTCTACTTCGATATTTAATTCTTTTAGGGCTTGTAAAACTCCGATATTAACGCAAGCTTTTACGCCTCCACCTGTACAAGCTAAAGCTACCTTTTTCAACTATTATTCACTCCTGTTCAAAAAACTATTACAATTTTATCACAATAGTTGTTATATTACAAATATTTTATGATAAATAAAAATTTTATTAGTAACAAAGTTCGACAAACTTTTTAGAGATATTATGTTAAACTGTTAAACATAAAATGTATAAGGAGGAATGTAATGTTAGCAATGATAAAAAGCATGGCACTTCAAGGACTAGATGGATATATTTTATCTGTACAAGTAGATGTTTCGGCTGGTATACCATGTTTTAATATTGTAGGATTGCCTGGTACTAGTGTTAAAGAAGCAAAAGAACGTGTAAAAACAGCAATAAAAAATTCGAATTATTATCTAAATAGTAAGAAGATAATAGTAAATTTAGCACCTGCAAATACAAGAAAAAATGGTTCAATGTTTGATCTGCCTATAGCTGTTGGAATTTTGATGGCAAATGGATATGTTAAAAATGCAGATGTTAGACAAATATTAAAAGATACAGTATTCATAGGTGAATTATCATTAAAAGGAACAGTTGAAAAAGTAAATGGAATTTTACCGATAGCTATTGAAGCAAAAAAGCTAGGAATAAAAAGAATTGTTATACCTGCTAAAAATGCAAAAGAAGCGAGTATTGTAAAAGGAATTGAAATATTACCTGTTTCGGATTTAGAAGAAGTAATGATGTTTATGAATGGAGAAATAATAACATATAATATAGAGGAAAAGATAGAAAATTTTGAACCAAATTATGATATTGATTTTTCAGAAGTTAAAGGACAGGAAAATGTAAAAAGAGCTTTAGAAATTGCAGCTGCCGGAGGGCATAATATTTTACTAATTGGTCCACCAGGAAGTGGAAAAACGATGTTAGCAAAAAGGATACAAACGATTTTACCAGATATAACTTTTGAAGAGGCTTTAGAAATAACAAAAATACATAGCATTTCAGGATTGACTTCTGAGGAACAACCTTTTATAAAAACAAGACCTTTTAGAAATCCACATCATACTATTTCAGGAATCTCATTAATAGGTGGAGGTAGAAATCCAAAACCGGGGGAGATAAGTCTAGCGCATTTCGGCGCATTATTTCTAGATGAATTAACAGAATTTAATAAAAATACAATTGAAGTTTTACGAGGACCGTTAGAAGATAGAAAAGTTACTATAAATAGAATTGATATTTCTGTAACCTATCCAGCTAATTTTATTTTGATTGCAAGTATGAATCCTTGTCCTTGTGGTTTTTATAATTCAAAAATAAAAGAATGTACTTGTACACCAGAGCAAATAAAAAGATATATTGGTAAAATTAGTGGACCTATTTTGGATAGGATAGATATGCATGTCGAAGTAAATAGTGTACCTTATGATGAGTTAAAAGGTACTAATAAAATCGAAACTTCAGAACAAGTTAGAAAAAGAGTGAATAAAGCTAGAAAAATTCAAACCAATAGATATAGTGAAGAAAAAATTTTTTCTAATTCAGAATTAACACCAAAATTGTCAGAAAAATATTGCAAGCTTATTGAAGAAAATGCTAAGTTAATGCAGGAGGCTTTTAACAAGTTAAATTTAAGTGCAAGGGCTTATAACAAAATTATAAAAATAGCTAGAACAATAGCTGATTTAGATGGAAAGGAAAATATAGAAAAAAATCATTTAGCAGAAGCTATTCAATATAGAACTTTAGATAGAAAATATTGGGGAAAATAACAAAACATAATAATTAAAATATTAATAGGAGGTAGAAGTATAAATAATAAAATTTATAAAAAAAATCATGAATATCCTTTGCAACTAAAAAATATAAACAATGCTCCAGAAGTTTTATATACAAAAGGAAATATAGAATTATTTAATACAAATGGTATAGCAATTATAGGTTCTAGAGCGTGTTCAAGAAATGGAGTAATATTGGCTAAAAAATTTGCAAGAGAACTGGCTGTTCATGGGATTACAATCATTAGTGGAATGGCAAAAGGAATAGATACGGCTGCACATCAAGGAGCTTTAGAGGTAAATGGAAATACTATTGCTGTTTTAGGCAATGGATTTAATCATATATTTCCTAAAGAAAATATATATCTTTTTGAGGAAATTGTTCAAAAGGGATTAGTAGTAACAGAATATGAAGAAAATGAAAAGCCAAAATCTGACTATTTTAGAGAAAGAAATAGAATTGTAAGTGGACTTTCTATTGGAGTATTAATTATTGAAGCAGAATATAGAAGCGGAACTACAATAACTGCAAGGTTAGCAAAAGAGCAAGGTAAAGAAGTTTTTTGTTTACCACACGCAATAAATGATAAATATGGAATTGGTACGAATCGACTAATTGCTAAACGCGATGCAAAACTTATTACAAATACAAAAGAGATTATTGAAGAATTTGACTTTTTGAGATATAGCAAAGAAAAAATAGATAATATTGAGAATGGAAAAATATTCAAGCCAAAAGTAAAAGAAGAGTATCAGCAAGTATTCGATGTTATTAATTTAAACCCTATACAAGTAGATGAAATATGTATGAAAACTAAAAAGAATGTAGGAGAGGTTAATTCAGTTTTAATGATGTTAGAATTAGAAGGATACATAGAAAAAATATCAGGAGGTTATAAATGTACAACAGACAGGAAATAGGAAAAATAGGGGAAGATAAAGCATGTGAACTTTTGATAAAAGAGGGATATAGTATAATCGAAAGAAATTTTAGATGTAAGTTAGGAGAGGTCGACATTATTGCTCAAGATAGAAATAATGATTTAGTTTTTATTGAAGTAAAAACAAGACGAAGTTTTGAATATGGTATTCCTTGTGAAGCAATAAATAGAACTAAAAAAATTCATATTTATAGAGTGGCAAAATTTTATATTCTTAAAAATAAAATTTCTAATAGAAATGTACGATTTGATGCTATTGAAATAAAATTAGGAAAAGATGGTTTTATTCATCACATAAAACAGGCATTTTAAATGAGCGAAATTTAATTTCGCTCATTTTTAAAGCTGTTATTTATTGTTATTTAAGTTTGCATAAGATCTTAGTTTTTCTGTTACTAAATAGTTGATTGTACCAGCTGGAAAATGACCATCTTTGTCTTTTTTACCTGCAGGAACGCCGGTTAAAATTTCTATACCTTCTTCAATAGTTGAGATTGAATATATATGAAATTGTTTTGCTTTGACTGCTTCAACTACTTCGTCACAAAGTTGTAAGTTTTTAACATTTTGTTCAGGAATCATAACTCCATGACTTCCATCAAGACCTCTCATTTTACATATCTGGAAGAAACCTTCTATTTTTTCATTAACTCCACCTATAGGTTGGATTTTTCCTTTTTGATTTACAGAACCTGTTACAGCAATTGCTTGATTGATAGGGATTCCAGATAAACTAGATAATAATCCATATAGTTCTGTACTAGAAGCACTATCACCATCGACTCCATTGTATAATTGCTCAAAACATATGCTTGCAGTTAGAGAAAGTGGAAAATCTTGAGCAAACATTTCACCTAGATAACCTGTTAATATTAATACACCTTTAGAATGAGAAGAACCTGAAAGTTCAACTTCGCTTTCTATATTTATTACTCCTCTTTTTCCTGTGTAAGTATTTACAGTGATTTTTGCAGGTTTTCCAAAAGTATAATCACCAAAAGATAATACTGTTAAACCATTTAATTCACCAACTTCATATCCAGAAGTGTTTATTAAAAGTGAATTATCTTTTATCATTTCTAAATATTTTGAATCATATTTTTTTACTCTTTCAATACGTTCTGCTAATGCTTTAGTAACATGTTCAGGCTTAATAACTTTTGATTTAGAAAGTTTTGCCCAAGTAGAAGCTTCACCAACAACTTGTGCTAAATCACTAAATCTAGTAGATAACTTTGTTTTATCTCCTGAAAGTTTTGTTGAATATTCTATAATTTTACCCATTGCTTTTTTATCAAGAGGTAACAAATTTTCTTGTTCACAAAATCCTCGTACAAAACGTGCCAATTTGACAGCATTTTCATCATTAATAGGAGCGTCATCTTCAAATTCAACTTTTATTTTAAATAATTTTCTAAAATCAGAATCTACTTCTAAAAGTGTTTGATAAATATTTGCATTTCCTATAATTAAAACCTTTAAATCTAGAGGTATTGGTTCTGGTTTCAATGAAATCATAACCATTGAAGAATTTTGTTCTTGAGGATTTTCAATACCTATTTGTTTTATTCTTAATGCTTTTTTCAAAGCTTCATAGCAATAAGGATTGCTTAATAAATCTTTTGCTTGGAAAATTATATATCCACCATTGGCTTTTTGTAGTAAACCAGGTTTCATCATTGTATAATCTGTTTTTAATGAACCATAATAATTTTCGTATTCAATTGAACCAAAAATGTTATGGTATGAATAATTTGAGTCCATTATAACAGGAGCACCTTCAAGATTACTATTGTCAACAAACAAATTTACCCTATAATTATCGCATGGATCTGGTCTTTTAGGGGTAGGTCCCATTTGCATTTGTTGTTGAGAAGGATGACGACGATCACCTTCTAAGAAATAAGATATATTTTTTAGTATATCTTGCTTTATATCATTTAAGAACTTAGTAATCTTTTTATTCCTTTTAAATTGTGATTTTAAATAATTAATATGGACATTAACTGTTAATAAAGTTATATTAGATTGCCATTCTGAAATCTTTTTATCAGATTCTTTTTCTATTTCCTTAATCTTACCTATAGCAGCCATGATTTCTTCTTGAACATGAATTGCATTTTCCTCATAAACTTTTTTTACAGCTTCTGGCAATTTTTCAAATTCTTCTTCTTCAATTGTTTTACCATCAACAATTGGCATCATGTAAATACCATTTTGTGCAGATTTAACTTGAAAATTATATTTTGAAGCTTTTTTATCTAATGATTCCATTAAAGCAGCTCTTTTTTCTTCAAATTCTTTTTTAATAAGAGCTTTTTCTTTTTCGAAATCATCAGCATTAAATGTTTTCTTTATATCTTTTTTTACTTCTTTTATAAAACCTTCCATTGCTTCTTTAAATTCTTTACCTTGACCAGCAGGTAGAGAAATTGCAATTGGTTCATTTGGATTGTCAAAATTATAAACATAACACCAATCAGAAGGTGTTTTTTTACTAGCAGCAACTTTTGTTAAATAATTTTTGGTATACATTGTTTTTCCAACACCACTAGGACCTTCCAAATATAAGTTATATCCTTTAACATCAACTTTTAATCCAAATTCTAAAGCTTTTATACCACGATCTTGACCAATTCCTGTGCTAATTGTTTCCAATTCATCAGTTGTTTTGAATTTAAAAGCATCTAAATTAAAGGTCATTTTTAAATCTTTGTAACTTAATTCATTTTTCTTTTTCATTAGTTTCCTCCAATATAATTTTCTTTTAGTTTTTACAAAAATATTATAATTATGTTTTATGCACATAATTATATCTTTATTTTATATTAGTTAATTAAATTTGTAAATAGAAAAAACTAAAAAAAATAATGAAAAAAATAGAAATAAATGGTATAATGTCGGTAAGAAAGAAGGTGGTTATATGATGACGATAAAAGAAGCTATAGAAAAAGCTGCTGTATTGTTTAAAGGTAGTCAAGTAGAAACTCCTAAGATGAAGGCTAGATTATTAATGCAACATGTTTTAAAAAAGCCAAGACAATATTTAATAGTATATGATAATAAAACAATTACTAAAAAGCAACAAGAGATATACTTTAAATGTGTGGAAAAAATAAGAAGTGGAGTTCCAATACAACATATAACCCATTCACAAGAATTTATGAAAATGAATTTCTTTGTAAATAAAGATGTTCTAATTCCAAGGCAGGATACAGAATGTTTAGTTGAAGAGGTAATAGATATTGCTAAAAGAATTAATGCAATAAATATATTAGATTTATGTACAGGAAGTGGAATAATTGCTGTATCACTTGCTAAATTTATTGAAGGAAGCAAGATAACAGCAGTGGATATAAGTGAAAAAGCTTTAGACATAGCAAAAAGAAATGCAAAGGAAAATAATGTTGAAGATAGAATTGTATTTGTAAAATCGGACCTATTTAAAGGGTTACCTGAAGGTAAAAAATTTGACATTATTGTATCGAATCCACCTTATGTAAAAAGAGAGATAATAAAAAAATTAAACAAAGAAGTACAAAAAGAACCTAAAATTGCATTAGACGGAGGATATGATGGTTTAGACTTTTATAGAAAAATAATACCTAATGCTTTCGAGTATCTAAGAACTAAGGGATATTTATGCTTAGAAATAGGTTATGATCAGAAAGATGATGTATTGGATATATTCAAAGACGATATTAAATATATAAATGTATATAGTAAGAAAGATTTATATGATAATGATAGAATAGTATGTGCAAAACTAGGATAAAGAAAGGAGATCGACCTATGTCATTTTCATCAGATGTAAAAAAAGAGATTGGTACTATAAGTAATCTAGCAAAAAAAGAACAGATTAGACATGAATTAATTGGATATTTAATCTCTAGTAATGTTGAAGTTGTAAAAAATGGAAAAAGATGTAGCATAAAATTTGCAACAGAAAATGATTACAATATTAATAGATTTTCAAAATTATTGTCTAATTTGGACATTCAACATGATATAGGTATGAGTGGAAAATTATTTGTTATTGAAATAAAATTGAAAGCAAATAATCAGATTATTTCTCAAGTAAAAGAAGTAAATATATTAGAAAAAAATATAGAAATAGTTGACGAAACAAAGTTATTTAGTGAAAAAGATGAAAATAAGAAAGCAATAATAAGAGGAATGTTTTTAGGATCAGGATCTATAAATAACCCTCAAAATAAATATCATTTTGAAATTTCATTTTCAAGTGAAAGAAATCTAAAATTTGGAATGAATTTGGCAAGTTTATTTAATATAAATAGTAAAAAATTAATAACAAAAGATAGATTTTCAATGTATATAAAAGAAGGTGAAGAAATTTCAAAAATTTTAGCATTAATTGGAGCTAATAAAGCTGTATTAAATTTTGAAGATATAAGAATAGAACGTGAAATGAGAGGAAAGATTAATAGATTAGTTAATTGCGAGACAGCAAATCTGACAAAAACAATTAATGCTGCAGTTGAACAAATAGAAGCTATAGAAAGATTAAAAAGAGAAAAAAGATTTAAAAAGCTAAATGACAGTCTAAAAGAAATTGCTGAATTAAGACTTAAATATCCAGATATGACTTTAACTGAATTAGGGAAAAAAGCTAATCCACCTGTCGGAAAATCTGGGGTTAATTATAGATTAAAGAAAATAATGGAGATAGCAAATGGATAAAAAAAAAGAATTAGGGATTTATATACATATACCATTTTGCAAAAGGAAATGTTTTTATTGTGACTTTATTTCATATACAGGGTACTCAGAAAATTCAGAATATATTGAAGCTATAAAAAAAGAGATTGAAACATATAAATTGAATGACTATATAGTTACAAGTATATACATAGGTGGAGGTACACCTTCATATATTAATAGTTTTTATATAGAAAGTATATTAAAAAATATAAGAGAACGATTCAATCTTTCTGAAGATTGTGAAATTACAATTGAAGTAAATCCGGGAACAGTCACTTTTGAAAAATTAAAAACATACAAAAAATGCGGAATAAATAGATTAAGTATAGGATTACAAACAGTTGATAATGAATTGTTGAAACTAATAGGTAGAATTCACACTTATGAGGAATTCATTAATACTTATAAAATGGCGAAAGAAATAGGTTTTGAAAATATGAATATAGATTTGATTATTGGAATACCTAATCAAACATTGGAAGATATAAAAAAGGAGATTGAAAAAATAATAAATTTAAGGCCAAGCCATATTTCAACATATTCATTAATTGTAGAAGAAGGAACTAAGTTAGCAGAAATGTTGGATGAAGCATCTAATTCAAAAGGTATGCTTAATGGTAAAAGATTTGAACTTCCTAGTGAAGAAACAGAAAGAAAAATGTATTGGTATATAAAAAATAAATTGGAAGAGCTAGGATATAATCATTATGAAATTTCTAATTTTGCTATAAAAGGAAAAGAATCTAGACATAATGTTAATTGCTGGAAACAAAAAGAATATATTGGTTTAGGAGTTGCTGCTCACTCATATTTAGATAAAGTTAGATATTCTAATATAGAAAGTGTGGAAAGTTACGTTAAAAATATAAAAAATGGCAAAATATTATTAAATAGAATTATTCAAGAAACACAAAATTTAAAAGATATGAAAAAAGAGTATATGTTATTAGGATTGAGAAAGATAGATGGAATTTCAATTAAAGATTTTAAATATAAATTCTCAGAAAATCCAATATTTATTTTTAGAAACGAATTAAACAAATTGCAAAATGAGGAACTGATTGAAATTGATGGAGATAACATAAAATTAACTAATAAAGGGATAGATTTGGCAAATTTAGTGTGGCAAGAGTTTATTTGATAATAAAAAAGTAATAAAATATATGAAATATAGCACAAAAAGTTGAAAAATTTGAAAATTATGGTATACTATAATACATAAGCCTTTTTTTGGGAAGTATTTAATCTAAAATTTAGAAAGGATAAAAATATGGGATTTTTTGAAAAATTAAAGCATGGAATGAATAAAACTAAGGAATCCTTAGATAAAAAGATAAACAATGTTTTTAGCACTTTTAGAAAAGTTGATGAAGAATTCTTAGACGAATTAGAAGAAATTTTGATTATGTCAGATATAGGAATGGATACATCAGTTAAAATTATAAACAATCTAAGAACTAGAATAAAAAAAGAAAAATTACAAGATGAAGAAGATGTAAAAAAAGCATTACGAGAGGAAATGAAAAATATTTTAAATGTAGCAGATGTAAGTTTAAATTTAGACACAAAACCTTCTGTTATATTAGTAATTGGAGTAAATGGGGTAGGTAAAACTACTTCTATTGGAAAAATTGCTAATAGACTTGCTATGGATGGAAAAAAAGTTGTTGTGGCTGCAGCAGATACTTTTAGAGCAGCTGCAGTAGAACAATTAGAAATATGGGCTAACAGAGCGGGTGCAGAAATAGTAAAAAGAGAAGAAGGCGTAGATCCAGCTTCTGTTGTATATGAAGCAATGAGAAGAACTAATGAAATAGGAGCAGATGTATTAATTGTAGATACAGCTGGAAGGTTACATAATAAAAAATATTTAATGGATGAATTAAAGAAAATAAATAAAGTTATTAATAAAGAAATGCCAGATGCATCAAAAGAGGTTCTATTAGTTATTGATGGAGCAACAGGACAAAATGCTATTTCACAAGTTAAAGCTTTTAAAGAAGAAGCGGATATAACAGGACTAGTATTAACTAAATTGGATGGAACTGCAAAAGGTGGAGTAGTAATAGGTATAGTAGAAGAAAACAAAATACCAGTTAAATTCATAGGTGTTGGAGAACAAATTGATGATATGGAAATATTTAATGCAGAAGATTTTGTAAAAGCGATTATTTAGAAGTGAGGTGTCAATGTGGAAGAAAATAAGAAAAAAGTAAAAGAACAAGAAATCACTCAAGAAAAAGAAAAAAACAATGCAACAAATTTACCAAAAGAAGATAAAAATATTAAAGAAACAGAAACTAAACAAAAAAAAGGTAAGTTAAGAAAAGGACTAGTATTAATATTCTTAGTTGTTTTTGCAATAATAATGTATATCTCTTTAAGAGGTAGTTATTTAGAATTTCTAGAATTAGGTGAAGAGTTTGTTCCTGTTTTTTATACTAATTTGACATATAAAGCAATTATTATGGGAGTTAACTTTATAATTTTGTATTTTCTTATATATATGACAAATAGAGGAATAAAAAAAGGACTGAAGGTATTTTTTGATAAAGAGAAAAAAACAATGCCTAAATTACTAAATAAGTCGTTAGCTTTAACTATTTCTGTAATTGTAAGTGTTATAGTTGGTTGTGTATTTACGAATAAGATTATATTACTTTTAAGCCAGTCATCATTTGGAATTCAAGATCCGATATTTAATCTAGATATATCATATTATATGTTGCAAAAACCTGTTATAGAAATGTTAATAATATATTTCATTTCTGTATTAGTTGGACTTTGTATATATATGGCAATATATTATATAATTGTATTTAACAATTACTTTGAAGGTATAGATGGAAAGATGCTTAAAGAAAGCAATTTACTAAAAAAAGTTAGACGTAATGTGATTTTAATATCTATAGGAATAGCTTTACTTACTTTAAGTGGAGCACAAAATATTCTTTATGGAGAAATTACAAAATTAGAAGATAGTGGAGTAGGTATTGTAGGAGCAGGGGCAACAGAGTCTACAATAAAACTATGGGGATATGTGATATTCGTAGTAGTTATAGTAATTTGTGTGTGGAGAGCAGTTAAAACTTTTGCAAAAGAGAATTTTAAAGAATCTGTGAAAAAATTGATCGCAATACCAGCTTATTTAGTAGCGTTATTTGTAGTAATTGTAGCTTATGATTTAATATTTATAAAGTCAAATGAATTAGATAAGGAAAAGCAATATTTAGCATACAATATTGAAAATACAAAAAATGCATACAATATAATGATTGATGAAGAAAACGTTGACTATTCTGGAACTATAACTCAAGATGAAGTTCAATCAAATCAAAATACAATAAATAATATATCAGTAATTAATAAAGATGCAATTTTGAAAACTTTAGAAGATACACAAAGTGGAACAGGATATTATTCTTATGAAAATGCAACATTAGAGAAATACAACATAGCAGGCAAAGAGCAACTAGTTTATGTAGCTCCACGTGAAATGGTAAGTTCAGGAAGAACATACAATAATAAAACTTATGAAAATACACATGGAATGGGCGTTATTCTTGCTTCAGCAACTTCAGCAAATGAAGATGGAACAATTAAATATGTACAAAAAGAAGTATCAGGTGATGATAATGTTGTAAAGGTCAACCAACCTAGAATGTATTTTGGGTTAGAAACGAATTCATCAGTTGCAACTGGTACAAAAAATAAAAAAGAATATGATTATACAGATGAATCAGGAAATGATCACACTTCAGAATATGAAGGAAAAGCTGGTTTAAAACTAAATTTCATGGACAAGTTAATTTTGGGAATAACGAAAGGTGACTTAAATTTAGCTTTTTCAGGAGAAATGACAGAGAATAGTAAAATTTTAATAAACAGAAATGTAATATCAAGGGCTAAAAAAGTATTACCAAATTTAATTTATGATGCTAACCCTTATACAGTTGTGACTAAAGAAGGAAAAATTGTTTGGGTAGTTGATGCATATACTGTTTCAAATGCTTATCCATACTCACAATATACAAGTATTGAGCATGACAATATAAAAGAAAAAATAAATTATATAAGGAACTCAGTAAAGGTAATAGTTGATGCATATGATGGAACAATGTCATTCTATATTACAGATAGAACAGACCCTATTGCAATGGCTTATAGAAATACTTATACAACTTTATTTAAAGATTTGGACGAAAAAATTCCAGAAGATATAGCTAGTCACATTGTTTATCCACAATATTTATATAGAATACAATCTAACATGTTAGGAATTTATCACAATGTAAAACCAGATGTATTATATAGAAGTGACGATCTATGGGAAATTGCTAAAACAAATACAACAAGTTCTAATAAATCAACAGGTTCTCAATTAGATCCATATTATACAATGGTAAAAACTAACGAAGAAAATAGCCAACTAGGACTTATGCAAATATATACTCCAGCAGAAAAACAAAATTTAATTTCTTATTTAGTAGGAACAACTGATGGTATGACAAATAAATTGAAAATATATAAATTTTCAGCAGATAGTAATATAGTTGGACCAATGCAACTTGATAAGCAAATGTCAGAGGATGAGGTAATTGCACAAGAATTGCAATCTCTAACGACAACAGGAACAAAGCTTTCAAAACAAATGATTATGGTACCTATAAATAATACGTTGTTATATATTGAACCAATATATCAGACTATGCTAAATGAATCAGAGGTACCTTTACTTAGAAAAGTAGTAGTGTCTTCAGGAAACAAAGTTGCAATTGGAAATGACTTAACTTCAGCGTTAGAAAATTTACTTTCAAAATATGCAGTAGATATCGAAGTTGAAAATACAGACGATATTGAAGGGTTAATAGAAGCGATTATAAAAGCTAATCAAAACTTAAACCAATCAAATAGTAATAACGATTGGGAAATGGTGGGTAAAGACATTAAAAAATTACAAGAATTAGTAGATACTCTTGAAAAGTTAAAAAAAGAAGAAGATAAAGAGAAAGAAGAAGAACAGAAGAACTCACCAGCAACAAGTACTCCAGAAGCAACAGAAAAGTCAGAATCTAATAATGTAGATAGTAAAAATAAAGTTTTTGTAAATGGAGCTAATATGTAACAAAACGAATAAATATAAAATATTTAATCCATCCTAATATTAGGGTGGATTAAATGTTTGGAAGAAAAAGTTTAAAAAATGAAATGAGTATCTTATATAATCAATTAGAAAAATTAAATAAAAAAATACAATCTAACAATATTCATGAGTTAATTTATATTTTAGGAAATAAAAAAGAAATAATGAAGAGGAATTTTATAGCTGGAATATTTAGAGGTGTAGGAATTGGTATAGGTGTAACATTAATTACAGCAATTTTAATTATAATTTTAAATAGAATTGTAGCATTAAATATCCCAATAATTGGTAAATACATTTCAGATATTGTGGATGTAGTTGAAAAGAGTAGATAGAAAAAGACTAACGGTAAGTTAGTCTTGATTGAATAATTTTATAAATTTTTTTTGCTAGGCATAAAGTCTTTTGCATATTCTGAAAGTTCTTTATACCCTAAATATCTATTTAAATTACTGACTTGAATGCCAAGTTTTTGAGAAATCTCATTTATTGAAAAGTCAGTTCCATGTTTTTCAATGTATTTTTTGAAGGTTGAAAGTTCAAAAGTATCCTTAGTATTACATTTTGGACAAACATCTCCATCTGATAAATAAAAGCTTCCACATCTGTTACATTTTTTAAAATCCATCTTATTATTCCTCCTAAAATTCTTAATCATAGTGAAGGGTTTTCACTAAAAGATTTTTTTCTTTTGACAATTCATAAGTAGTATATCATAAAATAATATATAATTAAAGAGTTTTTTTGCAAAAAACTTGAATATTCGCCGATTTTTTTGTATAATGTGTTAGTAAAAAAATATTTTTATACAAGAATAAAAAAAGAAAGAAGGTTTAGAGTATGGCAATTAAATTAGATTTGAAAAATATTGGGATTGAGCAAAAAGATATACTAGGATATAAACCAAAAGTAGAAGTTATACATAAAGAGTTACGTAAGAGATCAAAAGATATTAAAGATTTTGTTGGATGGTTAGAGTTACCAACCAACTATGACAAGAAAGAATTCGAGAGAATAAAAGAAGCTGCTAAGAAAATAAAGAAAGAATCAGATGTGTTAATAGTAGTTGGAATTGGGGGCTCTTATTTGGGAGCAAGAGCTGTTATTGAGGCATTAACAAGTTCTTTCAATAACTTAAAAACTGATGAACAAAGAGAATATCCACAAATTATATTTGCTGGAAACAATTTAAGTTCAAATTATATGAGTGAATTAATAGATTATATAGGAGATAAAGATTTTTCTGTTAATGTAATTTCTAAATCAGGAACAACAACAGAACCAGCTATAGCATTTAGAATGCTTAGAGAAATATTAGAAAGTAAATATGGAATTGAAGAAGCTAGAAGTAGGATCTATGCTACGACAGATAAAGAAAGAGGAGCATTAAATCAACTAGCAAAAAGCGAAGGATATGAGATGTTCGTAATTCCAGATAATGTTGGAGGTAGATATTCTGTATTAACAGCAGTTGGATTATTACCAATAGCAGCAGCAGGAATAGACATTGATAAGTTAATGTTAGGTGCGCAAAACGCACAGGAAGAATATGATGAAGCTTCAATAAAATATAATGATTGCTATCAATATGCAGTAGTTAGAAATATCTTGTATGAAAAAAATAAAAATGAAGAAATATTAGTTAATTATGAGCCAAAAATGCACTACTTCACAGAATGGTGGAAACAATTATATGGCGAAAGCGAAGGAAAAGATAAAAAAGGAATATTACCAGTTGGTGTAGATAATACAACAGATTTACACTCAATGGGACAATATATTCAAGATGGAAGAAGAAATTTATTTGAAACAGTAGTAAATGTAAGAACACCAAAGAATGATATTACAATTAATCCTGATGAAGATAATTTAGATGGTTTAAATTATTTAGCAGGAAAAGGATTAGACTATGTAAACAAAAAAGCTATGGAAGGAACAGTTGAAGCACATGTAAGTGGTGATGTTCCAAATATAAGTATTACAATAGATAAATTAGATGAAGAAAATATAGGAGAATTAATTTATTTCTTTGAAAAGTCTTGTGCTATGTCTGGACTTATTTTAGGAATAAATCCATTTAATCAACCAGGAGTTGAAGAATATAAGAAAAATATGTTTAAATTACTAGAAAAACCAGGTTATTAATGTTACATTGAGCATAAATACATAATCGAAAAAACATAATTTTACGATAATAGTATTAGGCAAAAATGGCAATATATAATTAGATGCAATTAAGGGAGGAATTAAAGATTATGCAAGGAAAAATAAGAAAAACAAAAATAGTAGGTACAATAGGGCCTGCAAGTGATAGTGAGGAAGTGTTTACAAAGCTAGTAGAAGCGGGATTAAATGTAGCAAGAATTAACTTCTCACATGGAGGATATGAAGAAAATAAAGAAAAAATAGAAATGATAAAAAGAGTAAGAGAAAGGTTAAATAAACCTGTTGCTATTTTATTAGATACTAAAGGACCTGAAATTAGAACAGGAGTATTAGAAACAGGAGATGCGAAAATAGAAATCCACCAAGGTCAAACATATACATTTGTAAATGATGATATTATAGGAAATAATGAAAGAGCAAGTGTAAGTTTTAAAGATCTATACAAAGATGTTCATGAAGGATCTAGATTATTAGTTGATGATGGAGCATTAGAATTCGAAGTTATATCAATAGAGGGTAAAGATATTGTATGTAGAGCTTTAAATACAGCAAAGTTAGGTAGTAGAAAAACAATGAATGTACCAGGTATGAAATTAGAATTACCAGCATTAACAGAAAAAGATGTAGAAGATATAACTAAAGGAGTTCAAGCAGGAGTGGATTTTATTGCAGCTTCTTTTGTTAGAAAAGTAGAAGATGTTCAAGCTATAAGAAGTTTATTACATGAAATAGGTGGAGAAAAAGTAAAAATAATTTCTAAAATTGAAAATCAAGAAGGTATTGATAATTTTGACGAAATATTAGAAAATTCAGATGGTGTCATGGTAGCTCGTGGTGACATGGGCGTTGAAATACCAATGGAAGAAGTACCAATTGTTCAAAAACAATTTATTAAAGGATGTAATAAGAGTGGAAAACCATCAATTACTGCTACACAAATGTTAGAATCAATGATAACAAATCCAAAACCAACAAGAGCAGAAGTTAGTGATGTAGCAAATGCTGTTTATGATATGACCGGAGCAATAATGCTTTCAGGAGAATGTGCAATGGGAGCAAATCCAATTGATTGTGTAAGAGCTATGGATAAGATTGCAAAATCTATTGAAGGATCAATAAAATATTGGAAGAGATTTAAAAGAAGAGAAATTCATGTAACCCCAGAAGACTTAGAAGGAAATATTGCATATATAGCTTGTATCACAGCAAACCACTTAAGAGCTAATGCTATTGTTGCATATACTCATAAAGGAGATTCTATACGTAACATTTCAGGGTTTGGATTAGGATGTCCGGTATTTGCAATAGCAGATGACGAAAAGACATATTATCAATTATCACTTACATGGAATGTAACACCAATATTGGTAAAAGGCGAAGGAATGACGATTGAACAAAAAATAGAAGAAGGTATAAGAATCCTTAAAGAGGAAGGAACATTAGAACAAGGAGATTTAGTTGTTTTAGCTGGAGGATCTAAAATACTTCCAAGTAGCGGAGAAAACAAAGTTGTCGGAGGATTCGTAAAAATTTAAGTAAAATGATCAGATTGTTTAAAATATATTTGAATGGTCAATAAAAAAATAGAAAGGAGGTAGGAAATGGCAAAACCAGTAGTAGCAATAATTGGAAAGCCTAATGTAGGTAAATCGACTTTTTTCAATTATTTGGCAGGTAGCAGAATATCTATAGTTGAAGATACACCTGGTGTTACAAGAGATAGAGTGTATGCAGAAACTAATTGGAGAGGAAGAGATTTTACAGTAATTGATACAGGTGGAATTGAACCCGAGTCTGAAGATGTAATATTATCACAAATGAGAGAACAAGCAGATTTAGCTATGACTATGGCAGATGTAATTGTATTTGTAACTGATATAAGACAAGGACTTACAGCAGTTGACAAAGAAATTTCATTAATGTTAAAAAGATCAAAAAAGCCAGTTGTTTTAGTATGCAATAAAGCAGACAATTTCGAAGTTGACAGAAACTCAGCTTATGAATTTTATAACTTAGGAATAGGCGAGCCATTTCCTATATCTTCTACGAATGGAATAGGAATAGGAGATGTTTTAGATGAAATATTTAAACATTTTCCAGAGGGTGAAAACGAAGATAGTAGTGATGAAATAAAAGTAGCTGTGATAGGGAAACCTAATGTAGGAAAATCATCATTAATAAATAAAATTTTTGGAGAGAATAGAGCAATTGTAAGCAACATAGCAGGAACAACTAGAGATGCTGTAGATTCAAAGTTTGAAAATGAGCACGGAAAATATATATTTATTGATACAGCAGGTGTTAGAAAAAAGAGTAAAGTAAAAGAGTCAATCGAAAAATTTAGTATAATGAGAACTCTTTTAGCAGTGGAAAGGTCAGACGTGTGTTTAATGCTAATAGATGCACTAGAAGGAGTTACGGAACAAGATGCAAAAATAGCTGGAGAAGCACATGAAGCTGGGAAAGGAATTATACTTGTAGTAAATAAATGGGATGAATATGAAAAAGAAACAGGAACTTTAGAAAAATATAAAAAAGAAGTTTATGCTAAATTGTCATATTTATCGTATGCACCAATTATATTTATATCAGCAAAAACAGGAAAACGTGTTGATAAAATTTTTGAAATGATAAATAATGTTGCAGAAAAAAATGCAAAAAGAATATCTACCTCGATTTTAAATCAGGTTATTAATGAGGCAATTGCCATGGTACAGCCACCAACAGACAAAGGAAGAAGATTAAAAATATTTTATGGTACACAAGCTTCAACAAAGCCACCAACATTTGTAATATTTGTAAATAGTAAACAATTATTTCACTTTTCATATCAAAGATATCTTATAAATCAGATTCGTAATGAATTTGAATTGGAGGGAACACCTATAAGAATTATTGTTAGAGAAAAAAGTGAAAAATTTGATAAAAAATTTTAAGAAAGAGGGGTAAAAGATATGGCAGTATATATAATTTTAGCTATAATTGCATATACGATAGGAAGCATTAATTTTTCTGTTATTATTAGTAAAAAAGTAGCAGGATTTGATGTTAGAAAAAAAGGTAGTGGTAATGCAGGAAGTACGAATGTACTTAGAGCAGTTGGTAAAAAGGCAGCAATAATTACATTATTATGTGATGTTTTAAAAGGAGTAGTACCTGCTTTGATTGCTATATTAGTAGGAAATATTATGAAAGAAGGAGTAGATAGAGCTTTATTAGTACAAATATCTAGTGTAGCTGTTGTTATTGGACATACTTTTCCAATATTCTTTCAATTCAGAGGTGGAAAGGGTGTAGCAACATCTTTGGGAATAGCTCTTGTTACAAATTGGAAATTAGGATTAATTTGTTTAGTGTTTGCTTTAACAATAATGGCTCTTACAAGAATAGTTTCCCTAGGTTCAATTTCAGCTGCAGTTTTGTATCCTGTATTAACATTATTTATACATGATAATTACATAGTACAAGGGCAATATTTTGTATTTGGAATAATAATGGCTGTAATTATAGTATTTAATCACAGAAGTAATTTAAAAAGAATTTTAGCTGGAAATGAAAATAGGTTAAGTTTCAAAAAATAAAAAATAGGAGGAAACTCATGAAAAAGATAGCAATAATAGGAAGTGGAAGTTGGGGAATTGCTTTGGCTACTCATTTAGCTAGATTAGGCAATGAAGTAAAGGTATGGTCTTTTTCAGAAAAAGAAAAAGATATAATAAATAATGAAAAAAGATGTGTGTTTTTGCCAGAAGTGAAATTACCGGAGAATATAGAATGTTCAACAGACATAAAATATGTTGTAGAGGATGTAGAATTTATTTTGCATGTAACACCATCAAAATTTACGAGAGAAACTTTTATAAAATATAAAGATTATGTAGGAACTAAGCCAGTAATAATATGCTCTAAAGGGTTTGAAAAAGAAACTTTGAAAACACTTGACGAGGTAATAAAGAGTGAAAAACCTGATGCAAGAATTGGAGTTTTATCAGGACCAAGCCATGCAGAAGAAGTTTCAATATCAATACCGACTTTATTAGTAATAGCATCTAAAGATGATCAAATTCTTAGGATGATACAAAATACTTTTATGTGCGATAAGATGAGAGTTTATACAACTACTGATGTTAAAGGAGTTGAATTAGGTGCAGCATTGAAGAATATTATTGCTTTTTGTGCTGGAGCAGCATCAGAATTAAATTTAGGGGACAATACTTTTGCAGCTTTATTAACAAGAGGATTATCAGAAATAACAAGACTAGGAGTTGAATTAGGTGGAAGAAAAGAAACTTTTTATGGACTTAGTGGACTAGGAGATTTGATAGTAACTTGTATGAGTGAACATAGTAGAAATAGAAAAGCAGGTCAATTAATTGGTCAAGGAAAAACTTTAGAAGAAACAAAAAAAGAAGTTGGAATGGTAATTGAAAGTATTGATAATATTGAAGTTGCTTATGAACTTGCTAATATACATGAGATAGATGTACCAATTATAGATACAGTATATAAAGTAATATATAAAGGATTAGAACCAAGAAGAGCTGTTGAACAGCTTATGACAAGAGCAAAAAGAAAAGAATAAAACATGAATAATAAAAGAAACAAAAACGCATAATAAAATAAACGGAGGTAAGAAGAATGGATTTTTTTGATAAATTAGGAAAAAAAGCTAGTGAAACATATAAATTAACTGCAGAGAAGACAGGAAAACTTGCCAAAGAAACAAAAATAAAATTAAAAATAAATGATTTAAAATCAACAGTTTCAGATCTATATGAAGAAATAGGGAAAAAAGTTTATGAGAAACATGAAATTGGTAAGAAATCAATTAGTTTTGATAAAGATTTAGTCGAAGAAATATCAAAACTTGAAGATTTAACTAACCAAATAGCAGAACTAAATAAAGAATGTCTAACATTAAAAAACAAGAAAAGATGTCCTAATTGCGATAAAGAAATAAAAATAGATGATAAGTTCTGCCATAATTGTGGATATAAATTAGAAAATAAGGAAGTTATTGAAGCTGAAGTAGTTGAAGATGAAAAAAGAGAAAAAAACGAAAAAGTAGATAACAAAAAACAAGAAAATAAGAAGGAAACAGATAAAAAACCAGAACATAAAAAAAATGAAAACAATAACAAAAAAGTAGAGCACAAAAAAGAAAATAGGAATGAAAAAGCAAAAAATGAATTAGAAAAAACAGTTGAAGTAGAATCATCAGTAAAAAAAGATAAAAAGGAAGATAAATAAAAATGAAATTAGTAATACAAAGAGTACAACATGCTGAAGTAGAAGTCAATAATAAAACAGTTGGAAAAATAAAAAAGGGATTCCTAGTATTATTAGGAGTTACAAACGGTGATACTGAGGCTAATGCAGATTATCTAGCAAAAAAGCTATGTAAGTTAAGAGTATTTGAAGATGAAAACGAACGTATGAATTTAGCTTTAAATGATGTAGGTGGAGAATTGTTAATAGTATCTCAATTTACATTATATGCTAATTGCTCAGACGGAAATAGACCAAGTTTTACAGATGCAGCAAAACCAGATGAAGCAGAAAAATTATACGAATATTTTTGTAGAAAATGCGAAGAGGAATATAAAATTCATGTTGAAAAAGGAATATTTGGTGCTGATATGAAAGTGAATTTATTGAATGATGGACCAGTAACAATAGTTATAGAAAAATAAGATATAAAAATGGTTTCAATTTAAATTTGAAACCATTTTTAATATGGAAATCTTTCATACAAATATCGAATTATGCTATTTCCATTTCTTTCAGTAATATTAATATAAATATTTTTGTCAAGAGAAACAAACATATTGATTGAGAAAGAATCAATATTATCAATATAAATACCGATTAGATCACTAATTTCAACAGGATTTTGATATTTCTTTTCCCACTTAAGATTCTCATATAATCCAATATCAGTATTATAATATTTACTCAAAAATCTATTTATTTCACCTTTTTTTTCACTATATAAATTTACAAAAGTAACCATTTTAAACTCCAAAAAATTGATATAAACTTAGTATAAATCATAGTAAAAAAAATATGCAAGGAATAAAGATAAAAAAAATGGAAAAACTATTAGAAATATAATATGCAAGAATTTTTGGCAAGGAAGGAAAGATTACATTATGAATAAAAAAATGAAAATGATATCATTTATATCAATTTTTGTGATTTTAATAGTTTTAGGTTATGTTATTTTTTCAAATGCAAGTAAGAGTAATAATAAGACATTAGATGATAAAATAAAATCAGAAATAGAGTATTTAGAAGTAAAGCTTATAAATATGGCAAATAGAATAAACAATATTACAGTACAAAATTATAAAGTAACTACTAAGGAAGTAGAAGAGCAATCGGGAACAGGAGAAAGCAGTAGTGAAACAGCAGAAAGTGGTCAAGAATCACAAAGTCAAGGAAATGGAGGAAGTAGTGAATCTGAAGGAAATTCAGGAGGAAGCAATAGTGAAAACAGTAATAGTGGTGAGAGTGAACAAGGCAAAGAAAGTTCAAAAAATAAAGAATATAGTATGGAAAGAATAAAAGAATTATCAAAAGATAAAGAAAAAGAAATAAATTGGGATGATATTCAAAAAGAAATAGAAGAGATATATGCGGTAATGCCAACAATAACACTAGACTTATATCAAACAAATATAAATCAAGAAGATATCCTAAAAATTAATAGCTATTTGGACGAATTAACTATAAAATCAAAAGATGAAAATGAGGAAGAAGTTTTATCAAAAATATGTGATATGTATTTGTGTATTACAAAATTTGCAGAAAATATATATGAAGATGATGTATATAAAACAACAATAAAAACAAAAGAAGAAGTTTTGAAAGCATATAGTAAAGTTAATTTAGAAAAATGGGATGAAATTGTAAAAGATATACAAAGTGGAATAGATAATTTTTCAATATTATTGACAAATACAAATATAGAGTATGGAAAACAAGTTAATATTAATAGAATATATGTAATATTAAATGAACTAAAAAATGCTGCAAATAAAAAAGATTCTAATGTTTTTTTTATAAAATATAAGAATTTACTAGAAGAAATGAGCGGACTATGATATAATAAAATATAGAGTAAATTGAATAGTCGCTGGTAAATTTCCGAAAGGAATTACGAGAGGAAAGTCCGGGCTCCATAGAGCGAAGATGCTAGATAACGTCTAGTGAGGGTAACCTTAAGGAAAGTGCAACAGAAAATAACCGCCTAATTTTTTAGGTAAGGGTGAAAAGGTAAGGTAAGAGCTTACCGCCATTATGGTGACATAATGGGTCAGTGTAAACCCCATCTGGAGCAACACCTAAATTAGAAGATTAAGTCTGCTCGGCGCCTTCTTAAATTGTGTGGCTTGAAGTATATAGCAATATATACTCTAGATAAATGACTATTTTAAATGACAGAACCCGGCTTACAGATT
>CANQPF010000021.1 GCA_947625665.1 uncultured Clostridia bacterium
CCAGTTATATGAATCTTTTTGAACTTTGATTAGGTTTGGCATTTCGATAAAGTCGCCAACCTTTGCGAAATCCTTACGAGAAACTTTCTCGTGTTTCACTTCTTTTAATTTCAAAAAAATCACCCCTAAAAAATATTAAGCAGAATAAAATGGCATTTGCTTTTGCATTTGCCGTATTGACTAAAAAGTCATTTATAAATTTTAGAAAAAGTCCCTCTCAACATAAACTTTCTTGATAAGGTAAAATAACTTGTCTGCTTTTACAAATTATTTTTTCCTTTCAGATTGTAAATGTTAATTCCTCTTTTTCTAATTTTTAACAATTTGAACAAAATTTGCGTATATATTATATCACAAATTATTTACGGAAGTCAAGCTTTTAAAAGATTTTATATGAAGTTTTTTACAGAATTTTTTCAATTATTTTACAAGTTTCAATAACCTAAAAAAGAGAAGTTTATAATTAATATATATTATTTAAGAAAGCATATAATTATTTATTTTGAAGTAAATTGTGGGGACCGTTTTAGAAACTGTTACGTAAGTTACAGTTTCTTAAATAGGGATACGGAAAAATAAATAATTATATGCTTATTAAATTATAAATATTATAAAATGTTTTTTTAGGTTATTGAGACTTGTTATTTTATCCTTTTTGTAATAATATATCTATTCCGCCTTGTGCAATTGCTGTTCCAGTAAGTATTATTATTCCTGCAACTAATACACCTAATATTATCGGTGGAATTGCCTTCTTAGGTGGAACATCTAAAAAGTTTGCAATTAATGAACCTACCCATGCTCCTGTTCCCGGAAGTGGTATCGCAACAAATAAGAAAAGTCCTAATGCTGCAAAGTTCTGAAGTCTTTCGCTTTCTTCAATTTTTTTAGTTGCACGTTCACTTGCCCAATCTATTATGATTTTAAATGGTTTCCATCTTCCAAAGAAATCAAATAATGGTCTTATAAATTTCACTATAAAATATACTGGTAATATATTTCCTATAAAACTACATAGAAAAGCTTCTATATAATTTAAATGAAAAGTAAAAACTCCTATTGGTATTGCTCCTCTTAATTCTATAATTGGTACTGCTCCAATTATTCCTGTTATTATGTATTTAATTATTATATTCATTTGTTTCTATATCCTCCTGTATTAATTGTTTTGCCCTTTTTTGTTTAGTTTTTATTTCTATATAATCCTCTGCTACTATTTTTATTAGAGCACATATTGGAACTGCTATAAATATTCCAACCATTCCCCAATATTTCCCTCCTATTGCAACAGCTGATATAACTAATATCGGACTTATTTTTAATGAATTTCCTATTATTTTTGGATTTATTATATTAGCATCTATTTGTTGTATTATTGTTATTATTACAATTAACCATATAGCTTGAGATATTCCTCCTGAAATTACTGTTATTATAGCTGATATTCCTACTCCTATAATTGCACCTACATACGGAATAATATTAAATACACCTATCATAACTCCTAATAATGGTGCATATTTTACTCCCATTATTGATAAAGTAACTGATACTAATACACTAACTATAAATGCATCTAATAATTGACTCGTTATAAACCCTATAAATATTTTATTAGCGCTATGTAAATATTTTGATAAAATTTTTACATTATTTTTTGACAAAAATGCATTTGCTGCTCGTTTAAAAAAATTATATATTCTATTTCTTTCTGACAATACATAAATAGAAACAATAAATGCAAGAAATATATCGAATATTCCTGTAAATACACCGATAGCACCTTTTGCATAAGTTGTAATATTGTCTAAATTAAAGTATTTTGCTAAATCAATCTCTTGAACTGTTTTTACTATTTTTGCTATTTCTTGATTGATCATAGTGTCTTCTTGAACTTCTTCATATTTATTCAATATACTTACTACTGAAGTTTGTAGATTATTTACTAATTCTTTTGCACTATCTATTACTACAGGCGCTATTAATGTAATACAAATCGATATTATTACAATCATTACTACGTATACTGTAAAAATACTAAAAATTCTTGCTTTGTTCCTTAATAATTTGATTCGACTAGTCTTATAAAAATTTTCCGTTTTTTTTGCTGGTATATACAGTAAATATGCTATTGCTGCTCCCGCTAAAATCGGTCTTATTACATTAATAAATTCACCAATAGCTCCTGCTATATTTGTCAACTGGTCTAATAGCTTATAAACTAAAATTAGCGCAACTCCCAATGTCAACCAATAAAACCATTTTTTTCCATGATTTTTAAATTCGTTCAAACTATTTCCTCCTTCTCTTAATTCGTAAAATATCTTATAACATTTAATTTATATCATATTTAGTGTATAATACAATATATATTATTAAGTTGGTTTTATATTGAAATATCAAGTTCAACTGGACAGTGGTCACTTCCAAAAATGTCTGTGTGAATTTTTGCTTCTTCAATATTTTTTTGAATTGAGTTTGATGTGACAAAATAATCTATTCTCCATCCTGCATTATTTTCTCTTGCATGAAACATATATGACCACCAACTGTATATGTTTTCTTCGTTAGGATATAAATATCTAAAAGAGTCAGTAAATCCTGCATCCAATAATTCTGTCATTTTATTTCTCTCTTCATCAGTAAATCCTGCATTTCTTCTATTTGTTTTTGGATTTTTTAAATCTATTTCATTATGTGCAACATTTAAATCTCCACACATAATAACTGGCTTAGAATTATTTAATTTTAATAGATATTTTCTTATTTCATCTTCCCAAATCATTCTATAGTCAAGTCTCTCTAATCCTCTTTTTGAATTAGGAGTATAGATATTTACTAAATAAAACTTTTCAAATTCAAGGGTTATAACTCTTCCTTCTTTGTCATGTTCTTCTTTTCCAATTCCATATATTACATTAATTGGCTTAATTTTTGTAAATATTGCTGTTCCTGAATATCCTTTTTTTTCAGCACTATTCCAATAACTTGTATAACCATTAAATTCTAAATCAACTTGTCCCTCTTGGCATTTTGTTTCTTGTATACAAAATATGTCTGCATCTAACTTTTTGAAACTTTCTTCAAAACCTTTAGTCAAACAAGCTCTTATTCCATTCACATTCCATGATATTAACTTCATATCAAGTCTCCTTATTTTATCATTTCACAATACTAAATTTAATTAATTTTTATATTATAAAATATGGAATTATTTTACCATAGTTACATTTTTTTATCAAGATTCTATATGCCTTACTTGAAATTTTAAAGTTTAGGTGGTATAATTATGTAAACAATGATTTTGGAGGATATTACTTTTATGAAGACTAAACAAAATGAAAAAACTCCTCTACACCTGAGTATTTTTGAGTTATACTTCACCAGTAACGGAATTCAAGGTCTCGAAGATATAAGTGATGATGTCGCTTATGTTTTTGATATACTTATGGACTTCACTGGACTAGTTGTAACTCTAAAAAGAGTTTCTGACAAGTTTGTTTTGTCAGTTTTCAAAAAAGATGAATCTATAGCAGTCACCGATGTAGATGATTATGTTCAAGAAACATATCCAATCATCCCGGTAGACGTGCTTACGGATGAGTCTTCTAGGAAAGAACTAGATGACTATATTGAAGGATGGAAGAGTCCAAAAGAAATTGCAAACCAATTTGCAAAAATTGCTAAAAAACATGGTGTTTATATTGGCGAATGGAAACAGCCATCCAAAGAGCACCTTGAACGGTTAAAGAGAATCTGTTTGTTCTGCAAACTGATAGCAGGAAAGAAAACAGATGACAAAGACTCTAGAAATTTTTATCCAATAACTGATTACTTTGGTGTTGTCGCTGGGTTAGGAGATTTTTTAGAAAATGGTCTCTACCTTTTAATGATTCCTTTTGGCATTTCTTCCAATGGTATTAATTGTGCATATTCCTTAGCAGAATGTATCAATCTTTTATCTTGGGAAGATGTTCAAAAAGCTTTGCGTAAAGCTCTTGATATCACTAAAACCTTAATACCTGGAGGCAAAACTTTTATTTGGGAAAATGGCTCTCAAAAAATCACAGGTAATGAGTGGGTCAAACATAATCACTCTCACACTCACTTTATGACATCCAAAGAGTTTGAAGGCATTGATTTACTCAGAGCATGTGAAGAGCACGGTGTTGAGTTAACTCAAATTACTCCTGAAGAACTCAAAGACTATACCTATGAAGATTATCTACTTATCATTGATCCAGATAATCTTGATAATCTTTTTATGGCAAGTCATATTGATGAAGAAGTTCCTCCGCAATTTATTCGTAAGGTAATTGTAGATGAGCTTGATAAAAAAGGGAGTGTAAAATCTGATAGTTCACGCTACCTGTGGAATGAAAACCCACATTGGGATCGTGTTACTAAAGAAGATAACTTACTCAGAAATTATTTTGGCTTAACTAAAGATTAAGTCAAGAGGAGGTTACTCTAAAATATTTTGGCTTACTGAAAAGTATGCCAATTGTCTTATAGTATTCCAAAAATACACCTAGCACATCTTCCAATTGGAAGCGTTCGCTAGGTGTATTTACTTTTATTTAATTCCTTTAAATATTAATGGAACTATCATTTCATTTTCAGTAAGTCCACAATGTGTAGATTTTTTATCAGGCTTTCCTTCTGTTATATTAGTCAAAAGTTTTATTATTGAATCTCCCACAGCTAAAGCCATATAATCTCCTATAAAATCTCTTATTTTTGGATGTTCTTTCCCTTCTCCTAAAAATTTTCTTTCTAAAAATTCTTCTTTAGTTAGTAATATAAATTCATCTTTGAATTTTTTATTAAATCTTTTTTCAAATTCTTTTTCCATCTCTTTTTTTACCCAAAAAGTTACTGCACGAGATTCTAATGTTGGTGGCATTATTAAGCATTCATTTATTTCTGTTAGTTCAGTTGCTTTATATGTAGTCTTTATATCATTATGTCCATGGTCTGCTGAAACTATTACTAGTGTATTTGTCCCCTCCAATTTTTTTGTTAACTTCTCTATTTGTTTTTCAGCATCTTGTATAAATTCCTTAACTTCATCAGCAGAACATCCTAATTCGTGCAATGTTTTATCAGGGTAATCAGAATACGCAAATATATAATTTCTATCTTCATTTTTGCATAAAGATTCTATATCTTCACACATTATTTTTATATCATTTGCTTTTATACATCTTTTTGAGTGAGATACACAGTGTGGAGGATTTATCTCATACGCTTTTACATCTTTAGAGCTTTTTTCTATTTGATCATATACAGTTTCATAAGAAATCAAATCATACACATCTATTTTTGCATCTTTATATGACTCTCCTGTATAAGAATCAACTGCTGGAAACATATCAATTGCTCTACCATATTCTTTAAAATATTGTGACCATGCAATCCATCCTGTTTCTATAGGTGGTTTTCCTGAATAATATGTGTTCAATACTGCTGTTGTTGTTGATGGGTAAATAGATGTTATTTCATCTTTTTTATTCTGTGAAAAAAATCCATTAGGCGATATTTGATTTAAAAGGTTTCTTCCCATACCATCTAAAATTATAAACACTATATTTTTGTAATTTTTTTCTAGTTCTTTATCTAATATTTCAATTCCATTGTATTTGCTTTTTACTTTATAATGTTTTATTATTGAATTTATTAAATTTAATACACAATGATTATAATCTGGATATACTATTTTACTTTTATTCATATATATACCTTCTTTCTTTCAATAGACTCAATGTGTTTATTAAATTTATAAAACGGTTGAATATTCAACCGTTTCATTTTTTTATGCTTTTGTATTAATTTACAACACTTACTCTAATTTGTCTTCTTCCAAATTGTAATGCTGCTGCATGTGAACTTACAAATATATCTATTCGATTTCCTTGTATAGCTCCACCTCTATCTTCAACTGTGTAAATGTTTCCACCTATATTTAACTTTGTTCCAAATGCAAATTTCCCTGATGCTGCTACTGTTCTACCAGGAGTTGCAATTGTTCCTGAAGCTGTTCTTCCTGTAGCTTTTCCACAACATTTGCTACATGGACAATATGCTGTAACCGTATAAATTTCTCCACCTTCTTGAGCAGCTTTCTCTGGAGTTACACTTCTTGCTGCAGTTGCAGCTCTTGATGTTACTTTTTTATTAACTTGTATTATCTTAGGAACTGGTTCTTTTATTACTTCTTCTGATAATACTGTTTTTTCTATTTCTTCATTATTTTGATATTTTACTTTATATGTTATTTGTTTTATTCCTTCTTGTCCTTCTTGTAAAACTTTATTTGTTACATCTTCCTTATCCTCTGTAGTTGCTTTCGTTACAGTTTCAAATGGAATCGGTTGTTGTTCTACTACTATTTTTTCTGTTATAGGTGCATAATTTTCTAGTAATTCATCTATTGTTGTTTCAACACCTTCTTCTGATACTCTAGCAATTTGTACTTCTTGCTTTGATTTGTTTGTTATCTTTATAGCTGTACCAGGTGTTACTTCTTCTTCCAATCCTGGTGTTACTTTTTCATCTTCTTTTAATATTATATTGTTCTCATCTAAGATGTCTGCTACCTTTGTACTTCTTGTCAATGCTGATAATTCATATCCATTTTGTAATTCAATTTTTACATCTTGCACTTGAGTATTGACAGCTAGTACACCTATTCCTGATAAAAGAACTAATATAAGTACTATTCCAAGTATCTTACGAACGTAATTAGAAGTTCTTAATTTTCTTTTCATAAATTACCCTCCTCATTAGCACTTCAAAAGCATTATACTTCATCTAGTGTGATTTGTCAAATTTTTCTAAAGTTCTGAACCCCTCTTCTTTCCAAGGTTTCTATTTTATTATATTCGCCAAAATGTTGAAATATTCATGTTTTTTTAATTTTTGTAATTTTTTTGAAATATTTTTGTAATATTTTCGAAACAATTATATGTTGACGTCTAATAGCGAAACATAGTATAATATTAATATTATAAGAGAATAGAGAGAGGTGCTTATATCTAATTATGAATATTGCTTGCGGTACAGATATCATTGAAATAAAAAGAATTAAACAGAGTATTGAAACAATAGGTGAAAAATTTTTAAATAGAATTTACACTATAAATGAAATTAATTATTGTGAAAGCAAAAAATCTCAAAAATACCAACATTACGCTGCAAGATTTGCTGCTAAAGAAGCTATTTTCAAAGCTTCATCAAAGTTTATAGATAACAAATTTTCTGTTGATTGGAAAGATTTTGAAATATTAAATGACAGTCAAGGAAGACCTTATGTTAGTAAAGCTGCTAATTTAAAATTCAACCAAATTGATATTAGCATTTCTCATTGCAAGCAATATGCTACTGCTAATGTTATTATAATTAAATAAGTTTTCCGTTGAAAGAAGGTATTAATAATGAAGTTCTTTGATTCTCATGCTCATTTAGATGATGAAAAATTCAATGACGATAGAGAAGAAATTATTAAAAAATGCATAGATGAAAATAACTGCAAATTTGTTACAATTGGATATAGTCTAGATTCTTCAAGAAAAGCTTTAAACTTAGCCGAAGAATATGATTTATATGCAACAATAGGAATTTCTCCAAACGATATTCCACAAACAAAAGAACAATTGTGGAAAGATTTAATCGAAATGGAACATTTGGTAAAAACGCAGATAGAAAGCAATCCAAAGCTATTAGTTGCAATTGGTGAAATTGGTTTAGATTACTATTGGAATAGAGATAATAAAGAATTACAAAAAGAGGCTTTTATTAAACAAATAGAAATTGCCAATAAATATGATTTACCTATTACCATACATACAAGAGATGCAGTTGATGATACTTTGGAAATACTTAAATTTTATGAAGCTAAAAATGCAGGAATCTTCCATTGTTGCCCACATAATAGAGAGTTAGTTAAACAGGGACTAAAACTAGGATTCTATATTTCTTTTGCCGGCCCTGTAACTTTCAAAAACGCAAAAAATGCAGATGAAATTATAAAAATGGTTCCAAACGATAAAATGTTAATTGAGACTGACAGTCCTTACTTATCTCCTGAGCCAAATAGAGGAAAAAGAAATGATCCAAGAAATGTAAAATTTATTGCCCAAAAAATTGCAGATGTAAAAAATCTTACCCTTGCAGAAGTAGCAAGATTAACTTTTAAAAATGCAAAAACAGTTTATAGGATAAAAAAATAGTACAGCATATTTTGCTGTACTTTTATCTTATATTTCTCAATGCTTCTATTCTATCTTCTGTACTTGGATGTGTTGACCAAAGACTTGAACTTTTTTTCTTCTTTCCTCTAGGATTGTTTCCTTTAAATGGATTCACTATATACATATTAGCTGTAGCTGAATTAGCTGTATATAACTGATTTTGGTCTGCCTCTAATTTTTGTAAAGCCGATATTAATCCTTCAGGATTTCTTGTTAGTTCTACTGCAGTTGCATCTGCTAAAAATTCTCTTTTTCTTGATAATGCTAATTGCATAAGCGTTCCAAAAATTGGTGCTAGTATTAAACACAAAAAGCCTAATATCATAAGTATAGCATTTGCATTACTATCATCATCATCATTTCTATCAAGATGTCCCCAAAATAGCATATCTGATATCATGTCTGATATCATTACCATAAAACCTACCATAACTGAAACAACTGCTGAAAGACGTATATCGTAATTTTTTATATGGCTCATTTCATGCGCTATTACACCTTCTAGTTCATAATAACTTAATTTTTCTAACAAACCCGTAGTGACACATATTACAGCTTTATTAGGATTTCTTCCTGTTGCAAAAGCATTCGGTTGAGGATCATCTATAACATACAACTTTGGCTTTACTGGTAAATTTGCAGTTACCATTAATGCATCCAATATATTTACTAATTTTTGATCTTCCTCCTTAGTTGCAGGTCTAGCATTAGACATACTAAGAACTATTTTATCACAATTAAAATATGTTAAAGCTGAGGAAATTATTGAAAAAGTCATTGCTATTATAATTGAAAATTCTCCTAAATTAAAAGCTTTACAAATATAATATATAATTAATGATATTGCTGTAAGGAAGATACATACAATTATACCTGATTCTATTTTATTTTTTCTTTGATTTTTAAACATTCTATCATCTTCTTTTTGCTTTATTATTAATTATTTCCAAAGTCTACTTTTACATTCTTTCTAGCTTCTTCATTTTCAGTTTTAAACAAGTCCTTATTTGTGAAATTGAACATTCCTGCTATTATATTAGAAGGAAATGTTGCTAATTTTGTGTTATACATTGTTACACTATCGTTATAAAATTGTCTAGAGAAAGATATTTTATTTTCTGTATTTCTTAATTCTTCTGACAATTCTGAAAAGTTTTGATTTGCTTTTAGATCTGGATAATTTTCTGATACTGCCATTATTGTTTTTAGTGCATTTGATAATTCTCCATCTAATTGAGCTTTTTGTGAAACTGTTTCTGCTGATGCCCAAGATGTTCTAAGTTCTGTAACTTTTTCTAATACCTCTTTTTCATGACTTACATACCCTTTTACTGTTTCTACAAAGTTAGGTATTAAATCAAATCTTCTTTGTAATTGAACGTCAATTTGACTCCAAGCATTTTCTACTCTTAACCTTGCTTTTACTAATCCATTGTATATTGCAATTATAGCAATGATTAATATTACAACTATAGCTATAATCGCTATTACTGTTACTGACATTTTATATTCCTCCTTTTTTACTATATCTACTAAATATTTATATATAAATATTTTATCTAATCAACATTATAAAATTTAAAATATTAAATATTAAACTTGCAATTAAAATAACAGTTATTATACTTATCCTTTTTGCATTTTTTTCTACATTCATTTCTTTATATAAAATATCATACTTATTTTTCAATTTAAAGTATGTATTTTCCACTTCAAAAGCTTCTTTGAATTTATGATTTAGTTTATTGCCAGTTTCATCCTCTGTTGCTTCTTGTATCCATAAGTGTTGAGTAAAATCAACAAATCTCTTCCTTGTTCTATTAATATCTTTAGAGCTATTAGCATTTTTAAATTCATGGTTCATTTTCTTTAAATACAATCTTTTATATAAACTTAATATATACGTATAGAAATATTGATTTTCAAATTCTTCTGGTAGTATTGTAAAATTATTCATTTCTACATTTGATGTAAATAAAGTTACTGATGTTTTACTAACCCCAAGTTTTGCATATTTCCATTCTGATAATGTTGTTGATCTATCTTTTATATTACTATTATTATCAGCAGATAATATATTTGCATACTTTATATAACTATTCTTTATAGATTCAAATGTATTTTCTTGATTCCACATTTCTCCATCTATACAAACATACGAGTAAACTAAAAATCTCTCTGTATTTATTCCTAACTTAACTGTTTCTAAACTTGATCCAGCTAAATCTTTTATAAATTCTATAAGAGCTGTTGTTCCTCCTTCACAATTCTTTAAATGAATCTTTATATTATCTCCGCTACTTAAAGCTTTCTCTTGATTAATATCTCTAAATTTATAATTGAAATTTATTACGTCTGAAAAGCTATCAGTATCCTCTACAGTTGTTTTTATTGATATAAAACATATTCCTGTACTAAAACATATTATCTCTACTTTTTGTAGTTTATATGCTATTGAATTTTCACTTTCTTTTTTATTTTGTGCACCACTAAATTCATATTCGAATATTGCACATGGTAATTGAGCTAAAGTTGCTGCTTTTGTCTCCAATGGTAACTCTTCCAATTTTTTTATTTTACTATGTGGCATACTAAAACTAGAAAATAAAAATTCTCTCACTTTTGGTGTAAAATATTTATATAAAAGTAAATCTTTTTCTTTTTCGAAGCTTTTAATTTTTATTCTTTTATCCCTTACTAGTCTTAAAATATATTTCGAATATTTGTCCTCTTTTACTATGAATGGATATACAAAATATGTATACTGATAGTTCGTCTTTAGTTCCATTTTACTTCTTCCTTTCTTTTGTATACTTTATTATTTCTATTCTTGAGAATAATAATTCATATTTAAGTCTAAACCTTTATGCCATACTCCTATAAAATCAACTTGTAGATAATTATCTAAATTATATGTAGGCTCGATTACAACTTTACCATTTGAATCTATACTTCCCCATTTACCATCTTTCTTTACTCCTGCAAATCCATCTTCATTTTGTTCTGTTGCATCATCATATTGATAATTTATTACTACATTTCCATCTTTATCTACAAATCCATATTTTCCATCTTGCTTTTTCAAGAACAGTGTGTTTGATGGAAAAAAAGTTGATGTTGGTTGTTCTTGTAGATTAAAATCATAATATTTATACTCATCATCTACTCTCATTTTTATATACTGTTTATCATTATCTATATCTAGTAATATTCCTGTTATTCTTTCCTCTAAATTATTATCAATTATTGATGATTTATAATCATCCGTCTCAGCAATATATGCATTTATATCATTATTATATGTTATTGAATTATATCTTGCAGGTATTTGAACCCTGTCATCTTTGTCTTTTATTCCATATTTTTTATCTTCTTCAAATACTTCTCCATTCGGACTAGTTGTTTGTGCTTCTGGAGTATTTCCTTCCTCTGGTGTTGAAGTAGTATTTGTAGATTCTGAATTTTCTGGTTGGTTCGTATCATCTGTTGATATTATATCTTTTCCTTGACTATTTACTATCTTTGTTTCTTCACCTTTTTTTAATTGTATTTGATTTTCTTTTCCTGATACTGCAGTAATTTCATCATATTCTATCGGGATTATTTGATTTCCGTCTAAATCTATTAATCCATATTTTTCATTTTTCTTTACTCTAATCACTTGGTCATCATACCATACGTTTTGACTTTCATCATAATTAGCTACTGGTTCTACTTGATCATAATCTTTAAATATTTCTTCATTCTTACTATTTATAGCTTTTGTTTTATATTCTCCTGTCTCGTAATCTACATTATATGTACATAAAAATACATCTTTCTTTTTATTTGGTATCACTATTAATTCTTGATATGATGGGTTTATTACTGATTTTCCCCTTGAGTCTATTACTCCCCACTTATAGTCTTTGAAACTAACATAATAAGAACTATCTGTTGGTATTGATTCTTCTTTTTTGGATGTTAATAGTCTTTTTATCATTATCACTATCATTACTATAACAATAATTGCTATTATTATTGCAACAATCTTTTTAATATTCAACTTTGATTCTTTTGTATAATTATCATATCTTCTACCACTATTCATACACATTTTCTTCCTTTCATAACATATATATAACTATAATTATGGTGTTATTTTTCATTAGATTTTTGCGATTTCTTAAATCTACAAACCACAATGCTAAGATCATCTTTTATTTTTCCAAATGTGTTGTCTATTGCTTCTGATAATATTAAATCAGCAATTTTTCTTGTGTTTTCCGTTTCTATATCTTCTAGCATATACTTTAACCAAAGTTCTTTATTTTTATATTCTATGTTTGAATCTAGAATTCCATCTGTGCACATTAATAATATGTCATTATCTTGTATGTCACGATCATATACATTTAAATTACTTTCTTCCACTATTCCTGTTGGAAGAGAATTAGCTTTTACTATTTGAACCTTCTTTTTATTTTTTATATATGAAGGGCATGCACCACTTTTTATAAATTCTACTTTTCCTTGATATAAATCCATTATTGCTATATCTAATGTTGCATATGTTTCTATATCATTTGCTATTAATCCAGTATTTATTAATTCTAAAGATGTGTTTTTATCAAATCCTGACAATAGTAGATTTTCTAACATTCTTAATGCTTTTTCACTACTACTTTTTGCCTCTCCTCCTGTACCCATTCCATCGCTTAAAGCAATTAAATAATTTCCATCTTTTAATCTAATTGTTGTTAAACTATCTCCTGATACTTCGCTTCCACTTTTTGCCGCTTCACTATTTGATATATATAAATCATATTTATCATCTGATAAAAATCTTAAATGTGTACCTACTGTTTCTTCATCTAAAACTATTGATTCTTTTAATACTTTTGATAGTATTTTTTCTATTTCTTTTATTTTTTTTGTTTCTTCATTTTCTGATAAATACATTTCAACAAAAAATCTTACTTTTTTGTGAATGCTTATATCATCTATTTTTATTCCGCTATCTTCTAATTGTCTTATTATTTCCTCTTTTTGTATTTCAAATTCTTTTTCACTCTCTAGAGTATTTTCTAGTTTTTGGGCCATTCCATGAATTGCTTTTGATACATTGTTTAATTGTTTCTTTGCATTTTTGTTTGCTTGTTCAATTTTTCTTTGCCATATAAAGTTTGATTTGCAAATTTTGTATGAAGTATTAATTGTCCTTATTATCTGTTCAATACTTTCTTTTAAATATCCATTTATTTCTTTATCTTCTATTCCTATAATATAGCTATTACATCTCTTAAATATTTCTATTAAATCTTCTTTTTTTATTTCCTGTTTGTCCAACAAAAATTTAAAAATTTGATCCAATATTTTTCCATCTATATCTGCTATATCTTCATATAAAATATTTTCTTTATATGGTTCTAAATTATTTAATAATTCTGTTATAAATATTTCTTTATTCTTCTTATTATCTTTATCAGCTTCAAACCTTGTAGTATTTGCATCTTTATATGTTTCTGCCATATCTTGAATTGCTTCTGATACATTATTTAGTTCTTCTGCAACTTGTTTACTTTTATTTAGTGCACCATCTGGATTTATTGGCAACGATTTTCTGTTAGGTATAAGTTCTTCTATATCTATACTTAATTTTCTTGGTATAGCAATTAACCCTATTGATGCAATTAAAATTTCTTTAAAGTGTATTAATTCTACACTTCCACCATTAGTTGCATAGGCTAGTATAATATTCCCAAGAACAAATCCAAAAATAACACCAGGTCTACCAAATCTGTTTAATATTCCTGCTATCATACCTGAAATTGCATAAGCTGCTATCATTATTGGCTCTGTACCAGTTATTACTCCTAAAGTAACTCCTATTGTTACTCCTGCTGTTGTTCCTACTAATACTCCATTCTTCCATCCTAATATTAGAACTACTAAAATACTTAATACGTTTCTTAATGATACTCCTAGTACTTGAAAATCACCTAAACATGTTATCGCTATTGTAAGTAATAAACTTGTCCCTATTACTTCTTCTATTGTAAATGCTCTTTTCTCTTTAAAATCTACTAAAACGGGCACAGCATTAACAAATATTTTGTAAAAGACATAAGCAATTATGGTAAATGTTATACTTGCTAATAAATCATAAATTGTAAATCCTGTGAATAAACATTTAGTTAGTTGTATAACAAAAGTAGCAATACTTATATTTAGTCCCATTTTTATATGTTCATTTTTATTATCTTCATTATATTTGGGTTTTATTATAAAAAAGGTTATTATCATTACTATTGTTGTTAATATATAAGTTAGTGCACCATCTATTCCAAAATTTATAGTATTTCCTATTAATGATGCTATTACTACACCTATTGCAGGTATTCCATTTGCAAAACATGCTACCATTATGCTAGTGCTAAATGGAGACAATTCCCCTCCAATTGGCACCATTGATATCATAAAAGCAACTATATATACCATCATATATTTTTTTGCAAATATGCTTAATATTATATTTTTATTTGCGTTTGTAGTATTATCTACTGTATTTCCATTTATGTTTTGAAACATCCTCTTACCACCTCTATTTTTTATAGCTATTTTACTACTTGTCTTTTGTGGTTTTTGTCTTTTTTGGTAAGCTTTATATAAGTTTTGTTTTACATTTTTTGATATTTATTTTTTATTTTTTTTCTTTTTAGCCTTTTTATCATTTTAATTTTATTATAAGTTGATGAAAAAAGCAATATGTTGAATGGTAAAAAGATAAAAAAGAACATATAAAAAAGGCCCACCATTTCTGGTTGAGCCTTTTTAATTTATTTTATAAGAAGATGTTTGCATTATTTTGATTTTTTGTCTTTTCCTCTATAGTTTCTTATTACTATTTTTCTAATTACTGCTATTCCTATAGCTCCTACGCATAGCGCTACTATAGTTATTATTTTATATAGTGCTTTTAAGTAATCTGTGCTATCTCCTGTAGGAGGTGTAAATGTGGTTGTTGCTGCTATTGCTTCGTCATTTTCTAATGGTGAATCTACTGTTCCACTTTGTAGTCTTGCCATAGATGCAGCATCCCTGCTCGCATCCACTGTTGATGAATCTGTCAATGCTTGTAATAACGTAACTTCTGGTGCCATTCCGTTACCATAAACTTCTGATTCTGGTAAAGCTCCTCCGTTTTTACTCATACGTAGTAACTCTATAGAGTTGTTATAAGACATACTATCTGTTGTTGTGTTATCTAATTTCTTAGATGCTATAAATTTGACTTCTCTATTTTCTTTAGCTTTTAATTTTATCTTCCATTTATCTTCATTTTGTGCATCTGATTCTGGAGTTAAACCTTTAACTCTATCACGGTTCTTATCTCCAGCGCTTGTTTGATCTCTTATAATTGTCCAGTATTGTTTGTTTACAGCTTCTAGACGTGTCTTTGCACGTGCTGGATCAGGTCTCTCATATACAGAAACTGTCTTTCCTTCGTACACTTTTGTACCTGCATCAAATAATTCAGTATTATCTGTACCTACATCTTTATCCTTATCTAGAATCTCTTTTCTTGATGCATCAAATAGATATTTTGTTAATCTTTCTGATTGTTTGTTATTGCTATCAGTTGTTGTGAATGATGAACTTGTGTCATCTGCCAATCTCTCCCATAAGTCGTTCTCAACTGGTGCTTCTGCGTCATCTGGACGTTTTAGATAATTTAATTCTGAGTCTAAGTAATCTAGAATTATGTCTGGTTCTAATATTACTTCCTCTCCTACACTTCCTGTAGTTTGCCAATAATAGTAATCGTTCTTATCTAGAGAAATACCATAGTTATTATCTCTTAGATTATCTCTATCACTCTTGGCGTCTCTACTACTCTCTACAACGAAGTCTAAATTACTTTCGTTATTTACCGTGTATAAGTATGTTATTTCAATTGTAGCTCCTTTAAGTAGCTCTTTATCCATCTCAATCTTCATTGTACCAACACTTCTTGCTCCGTTATTTCTGTCTGGTTGTAAGTATACTGTACTTGGTTGACTTCCTTCAAGTTTCCATTTTGTTACATTACCATGTTCATCATACTCTTCTGGTACAACTGTTGCATCTATCAAAGTAACACCTGTACGAAGTACTACTTTTAATCTTTCTATTCTCTTAGCTACTGTCATCTTAGTCTTTGGTCTTTCTGTAATACCAAAATCCAAATTATCTATTGAGAAGCTTCTGCCATTTATTCCTGTTGATGTCGTTGAATTTGCTTCTAGTCTATCTTTATCATCATTTAATCCTGCATCATTATCGCTTTCTACTGGAACTTCAAATGTGACTGTCTTTGATTCCATATCTATATTAGATGTAGCTTCGATATTTGTAAATATTCTGTCTTCGTCTGCTGCACTTACTGTCTTCATGTTGTCATCTATTTGTTTTCTTATGCTTGTTACATCTAGTGCATTAGATTTTCCTTTTTTATCTTCTGTTACATGATCTCCTCTTAGATACCACCTTGCATCACCTTTGTATGCGTCGTATCTAGCTCTGTCGACAAATACTGTATTCTTGTATTGCTCTGGCCATGCTTTTGCATCATAATCTGTTGTTTGATCGCCTATCTTGACTTTCTTACCAATTATTTCAGATTTTCCGCCCCATGTAAACTTAATTAGGTAAGTTCCTGGAACATAACCGTCTAAGATATATTCACCGTCTGCTTGTACTCTCTCGCCTCCACTACTATTTATTGTTTTGTTTCCTGTAAGAGTTCTTGCTTGTCCAACGTCTTTTGTTTGTCCTTCTGGATTTACAAAATTATCTAATGTTGGCGTTACAGCTTCTGTTACAGTTCCAAAAATCGGATCATAATGCCATGGGTTATCATCTATTAATGCTTTTGTTGTTCCATCTTCTTTTAATTGTTCTACACCATCTACAACTTCAACTAATTCGACAATTACGTCATTAACAGGATAATCTTTTTCTCCCTTATCGTTTATACCATCAGCTAACAATTCTAGTAATTCTTTACGTTTTTCTGAATCATAAGATGATGGACTTGGTGTTGATACTATATCATCAAATACATTTCCTCTTAATTTTCTGTTACCATTTGTAGCTAATGATAATCCAAGTACTGGTGCTTCATCGAAATCATCTTCATAAGTTTCTTCTGCTTTTCCTGGTACTCCATTTCCTGCTACAGAGTCTCTATCAACTCCTGCATAAGCTGGACCTGTATAAAGTGATTTCTGGTCTAATTGACTTGATGAATATTGATTTATTTCAACATAGTTATTCATCAATATTGAGTTTCCTCCTACCTTACTTTGCTCATCAAACATGTAGATACATGCTTCTCTAGGTAGTAGATAGTCTGTGTACATAACTATTTGTTGTCCTGGATTTATTTTTCCTCTTCCTGCAGCATCTCCTATTGTTCTATATGCAGTTTTTAATCTTCCTGCATGTGAATCTTCTGATTCTACTTGAATATCTGTCTTATTGCTTGTTCCTCTTGGGTCATTTGATTCAGTTCTCCATTTTTCATCTTGAGGTTGTGCTCCTATCTCATTTCCTTTAACTAGTTCGCCAGTAACATCTGTTATTGCAGTGTATCTAGCGTCATAGTAGCTGACTACTTCATTAGGTAAGATAGTTACAGTGTTAGTTTCGTTTTTAATTATTGTTTTGTATCTTACATGAACTTCTAATTTTTTGCTCATGTCAGAGTTTGGTATTATTTGAACGTCACTTGGATAAACTTCTCTTTGATATCTGTATGATTTATTCTTTTCGAATCTTACTCCGACATCTTCACCAAATAATTCTGAGCTATTTGGATCTTCTGTCTTTTTACCATACTGATATGTGTATCTTTCATTATTGATTTGAATTACAACTTCTTCTATATCATTTACTAATGATAAGTCTGGTTGTTCTCTCTTGTAGATTCCTAAGTTTATGTTAGAAATCTTATCATCCTCTAGACTGTAATTCATAAATCCTTGGAAGTCCATTCCTTCGATTCCAGGTTTTGTTGTTGAAGTTATTTGATATTTGTTTATTCCATCTGAGAATCCTTCCTTATTGAAGCTATAAACATTATCTGCAAATGGATTACTCTTCTCTGGTTCATAAACGTCTTCTTGAGATGTTTTTTCATCTACTCTTGCATGTGATGCTCTTTGTTCAGTTAAAGTATATATACCATTTCCTATAAGGTCTGCAGATTCACCGTTTAAAGTTACTCCACATCCTGAAACTTGTCCTTCGTATTTTATTCTACGTTTATAGTCTCCTGATTTTTCGAAGTTAATATCAAATTCTGCATCTCCTGGAACGTTTTTCTCTAATTCGCCGTTCTTAGAAACTACTCTTTGTAGTTTTTCGTTAAGTTCTTTTCTTGCTGTTTCTGTTTCAACAGCTTTTGAACCATTTTCATTATCTAATACTGGTTCATATACACTTTGATATTTTAAACCATTATATGTAAATTCTATATATGCACCTGCTAGATATTCTTTTATTGATGTCTGTCCTTCTGGTAATTGTACTCTAAAGCTATATCTACCATCTGCTGTGACAACTGCATCTATTGGGTTTCCATCTTTATCATATAATGTAACCTCAACAGGGTTAGCTAAGTTGTCTCCTTCACCATAAATATGGTCTCCTCCATTTGGATCTGTTCCTTGTGTCATATCTTCAAATATTAATCCCTCTACGTCTACTCTTAATCTTCTATTGTAGAATTCTTTGTAAACGTAACTGTCATGTCCATCTATTTCATTATTATCGTCTACTTCGAAGTATGGGTTGTTACCTACACTTGTTTCTTTAGTTTTATACTTACCATGTCCATCTGAATCGGCTACTGTTAAGAATTCTAATGTTGCGAATCCTTCACTATTAGTTGTAATTTCTTGATCTCCTGTTTCAGAGCTTGTTGTGTTAGCTTTTATTGCATCTTCTCTTGATTTATGTGCTGCATTTGCACTTCTAACTGCAGAGTTAAATGCTTCTCGTGCCGCTGGATCTACATCTTCACAATTACATTCTATGAATGCACAGTGTCCACTAGTTCCATGATATAGAGATGAACCGGTGATGTTGTCATATCCTTCTTGGTCGATTGGATATTCTTCAATATTGAATCTAAATCCTTCTAGACCTTTTTCTGTTCCTTCAATCATTTTCTTAATTCCAACTGATTCTGGAATTGGTGGTGTAGGTGTAGGTGTCTCTTCTATCTTTTTATCGAAAAGATCAACATCTACTATTGAGTCTATTTGGTCAAATAGTTCATTTCTATGTTTAATAATGTCTTTTTCATATCCTTCAGGTGGTGTTATTTCTTCTATTTCATAAACACCTGCTCTTAAACCTTCGAAGTAAATTTCTTTTGTGAACTCTATTACAGTTTTATCATTTTCTGAATAAGTTCCATCTTTAGCTAGATATTTTACCTTATTTCCACTTGGACTTGTGTATTTAATTTTAACTGTAACAGGTTTATCTGCTATACTATTTCCAGTTTGATCATATTTTCTTACTCTTAATTTGTAAGATTTTTTAATCTCATTTGGAATCTTAGTTTCTAATACTTGTCCTTCTGTGTTTTTATTATCATTTGTATCTTGTGTATTTTCGTTTTGCTCATTTGCGTTTTCTTCATTTGCGTTTTCTTCATTTGTGTTTTGTTCATTTTCGTTTTGCTCATTTGTGCTTTCTTTGTTTTCATCTGATGTTCCTAATTCTCCATCTGATTTAACAATTATATCTTTTGTTTTTCCTTCTGGATCCACATAGCCTCTTATAGTTTTTAACTCTTTAAGTCTATATGTTCCCGGTAATAGATTACTAATCTCTATTTCACCTTCATCATTTGTGATTAGTTCTACTTCATCTGCTACATACCAATCTTCTAATTGGTCTCTTTGTACTCTTCCGTCTTTACTTATATATTTTCCTATATATTCATCATAAGCATCTGAGTCTGATGGTTGTGCTACATATTGGATTGAGAATATTGTACCTTTTAATACATCTGTCTCATCTTCTGAATCATGTTTTATAAGTTTAATTGTTCCACCTTCGTCTTCTTTGTTGACAATTGTAGCTACATTTGTAACAGATTCTGGCATTACAAATTTTTCTGTTGTATCTGTTTCAGTATTACCATCTGTATTACCTTGCGTATCATCTGTTGTCTTATTATCTTCTGTATTTTCTTGTTTTTCTTCTGTTGTCTTATTATCTTCAGTATTTTCTTGTGTTTCATCTGTTGTTTCTTCTGTCTTTTCATCTCTAGCATCTTCATTGTTGATTTCTGTATATACAAGTTCTCCATCGCCATCTTTATGTTTATCTGGCATCTTGTATCCTGCTGGTGCTTGAACCTCTACGATACTATATGTACCTGGTATTAAGTTTTTAATTATTATTCTACCAGATTCATCTGTAATAAATCCAATTTGATCTTTATGACTTCTTAGATCTTCACCTTCTGATATTTGAATATATGCTTTGGCATAATCTTCACTATTATCTATTCTATAAGTATTTCCTTCTACTACTTCTGTTGTATCAAGAGTTTCTCCACCTTGCATTGCTCTTACTGAACTTCCAACTAAAACATTTGATTTTACTGAAATTGTTTCTCCTGTAAGTATTTTTTCTGTACTTTCAGAATCTTCAGTTTGAGTTTGAAGTTGAGCTCCTGCTACTGAAACATATTGTCCTTCATATTTTTTATAAATATCTGACAATGTTGTGTTTCCTATAGCATTTTCGTCTATCTTATTTAATTTAACAGCGATTACTGCATTCTTTAGACGAGCTCCTCTTTCATCAATCTTATCGATAATTACTTGACCAGATTCTTTATTGATAATAGTTGCCTTGTTTCCAATGTCTTCTATATCTAGTTCATCATCGATATGAATTGAGTCATCTACTTCAGCTTCTTTAACTGAAATAGCTTTAACTTCTGTTGGTTTTCTTAATCTTAGATAATTTTCTTCTCCTTCAGGTACTTTCAATTCGTAAATCTTATAAATACCTGGTTCTAAGTTTCTAATTTCTAATCTACCTGTTTCTACTACTATTCCATATGTTTTAATAGCAGATTCTAGATTTTCAGAAGTTACTTTTCTATCTTCGATAGCTTTTGTATTATCATCTCCATCTATATATGGATCTGTTTCTTTAATATTTTTATCCAAGTATTCTTCTTGTGTTTCTACTTGTTCTTCTTCTGTTGTTTCATTTTCTGTTTCTTTATCTTTTGTTGCAGTTATATCTGTTGATATATCTTTAACTGTTGCTGGTTTTCCATCAGTTAGAGCTAATGGGTTAATATATTTACCTTCCCAGCCTATTCTTATTTCTTCTTCTGTACTATCTTGTGTTTCATCTGTTGTTTTTTCTTCTTCTGTATTTCCTTGTGTTTCTTCTGTTGTTTTCTCTTCTTCTGTATTTTCTTGTGTTTCATCTGTCGTTTCTTCTTCATCTATTGTTGCTTTTTCATATTTAATTGCAAATACTGCACCTTTTAAGTAATTTCCTTCTTCATCTTTCTTATCAATTACTATTTTTCCTGCTTCCTTGTTAATAAATATTGCTTTGTTTCCAAGTAATTCAACTTGTTGACTTGTTGTTCCACCTTGAGAGTTTACTCCCTTTATAGGTGCTATAGCTTCTAATTCTGTTTTTCCTTCTTCTGAAGTTCCTGATACTATTTCAGCTGTTTTACTATCTGTTTTTCCATTAACTTCATCTTTTGTCCATATTCCTAATGGATTAATTGATTTTCCATCAACTTTAACTGCAAATCCTATATGTGCTTCTTCTTTATCGTCCCAAGTTGTTCCTATAGAATCTCCTAGTTTAATTTTATCGCCTTTCTTTACACTATATTCTTTTAAGTTTGAATATACTGTTTCGACAGTATGTCCATCAATTTCACCATGAGAAATTGTTACTTGATTTCCTGTATCAGTACTTGATCCAACAGCTGATACTTTTCCTTCTCCTGCTGAAACAATTGTTGCTCCTGCATTTGTTGCTATATCAATTTCTAAGTGAACTTTTGATGATCCTTCTTTATCCTTTGAGTATGTTCCGTACATGTTTGTTATTGAATTTGCACGTTTTTGTGAATCTTCAACACCTTGTACAGGCCATGTCCACTCATGTTTAGTTAAATCAATTTCTACTTTATTATCTTCATTTTTAGCTGTACTTGGTTGTACAAATTTTCTTAATCTTGTAGAAACTTTCTTAGAGTTTATTACTCTTACATAATTATCTGGTGCTTTTAACTCCCAAATTTCATACGTTCCAGGTACTAGATTTTTAAATCTTATTTTACCTGTTTCAACTGGAATTCCATATTTACTAATTAACTCTTTAATATTTTCAGAAGTTGCTTTTCCTTCTTCTAGTGCTTTTGTATTATCATCACCTTCTAAATATGGATTTTTTTCTTTATTTAAATATTTAGTTTTTTCTATATTCTCCGGATTAGCCTCAACTTGAACATTGACATCTGGGTCATTGTCTTGTAAAGCTTCTGGATTAATATATTTATTTAAATATTGCTTAAGTTCATCTGATTGTTCTTCCTCTTTTTGTTCCTCACCATCTGATGATTCTTCTAAGTTAAGAACATCTCCTTGTGGTGCATCTACTAATTTAATTGCGAATAATGAATTTTGTAAATATTCTTCATTTTCGTTCATTTTTTCTATTGTGATTTGATCTGTTAAATCTTCATCCCAGAATGTTACTACTGGATGGTGCCATTCTTTCTTTCTTGTATAAACCTCTATACCATTTTCTTTAGCTTTTTCTATATCGTATTCTTCTTCTGCACCTGCTTTATATATCTTAGCTTCTGCTGGTTTTCCGCTTTCATCATCATCTTGAATTTCTGCTCTACTTAATCCCTCAGTATCTACTTCTCTTATTATATAAGTACCTGGTATTAAGTGAGTAAGATATATATCACTATCTTCATCTGCTTCAAATACATATCCAGCTTCGACTGCTGTCTTTTGAGTTAATTCATGTCCGTCTTGGTCTGTTAGCTTATATGCATCTTTCTTTCTATTTACTACAACTTGAGCTCCTTCTTCTGTTGTATAGTCTCCAACTAATCCTGCTGGATCTAGGAAACCTCCTTCGAAGTATTTACTTACTTCTTGTTCATCCCAACGTATTACAGATCCTTTCTTTAATTGGATAGTAAATTGAGATTTTGTTTTCTTTTTATATTTTACTTCATCTGAAGCTGTATCGTAGTTAACTGCTGTGTCATAGTCATATTTTCTTATATGAATACCTGCTGCAGTTTCATCGTTGAATGCTAATTCTTTTTCACCTATATTTAGTCCAACTACATGTTCTTGTGGTGGTGATTCATCAATTTGGAAATCATTTATTGTTTCCTCATCTTTTTCTCCTTTTGCTTCAAGGTCTTTAGGTGTATTACCTTCTCCCCATCCGCTATATCCTTCTTCTTCTGTACCATTTTCAACTCTACCTGGTGCTACTACCTCTTTTACCATATATCTACCTGGTAATAAAGCTGTAACATCAACTATTGCTGAATCTTCTTTAGGGCTTGTAACTAATTTCCAGTCCTCTATATTTTCACCTGGTATATAAGCTTTGCTCTTTAATTCTTGATTTTGGTTAAAGTTATTATCTTGACCTGATTTGTATTCTGTTACTTTATTATCTAAGTCATATTGAGCTTTTCCTTCTTCATCTATATAAACTACTGCTCCTTGATAATTTTCTTTAACTTCTTCTATTGACATTCCTTTATTTTTCCAGAATATACTAAGTTCTTTTGCTTCTCTACTATTTTGATCTAATCCTTCTCCTATATTTGGTTCATACCAAATTAAATATTTTGCTCCTGGTATTAATACTTTACCTGGTCCAAGATGTGATTGCCAATCTATACTCTCAGGATCTTCTTCTGTTGTTTCTTTTCCAATTACTGGATTTTCTTGATATTTATATATTCTGAAATATGAATTTGTATCTTCTAAACCTAATGGTTTATTTAAGAATACTATTTCTGATGACTCTTGTCCTGAAGCATTTTTTACTACTCCATTTTCTATTGTAAATTCTTGCTCATCTTTTGCTGGCTGATAACCAATTGGTGCTGTAACTTCTTTTACTCTATATTTACCATCTGGTATATTTGCTATACTAACTCCATATCCTTTGTTTTCTGTACCTTCTGCATCAGAACCTGTTGTAAATCCTGCTTCTTCTTGTTTTTGAGTAAATCCTTTAAAATCAAAGCTTTCATATTTGGTTGTAGATATATCCATCGAACTTATATATTGTCCGCTATTTTCTCCCTCTACTTTTTGGATTGTATACCATGCTCCAGCTAACTCTCCAGTCTCTTCAACTTTATTTCCATCTTTATCAGCTGCAAATTTTCTTATTGTTATTTTTCCTTTTTCTTTAGTTGTTCCTTCTGGCATATTTATAAATTTTAATTCATTTGTTTGATTACCAGTTCCATCTGTTACTTTTCCATCTTCACCTACAGTAAATGTTTGGTTTGATGCACTTAAATCATATCCCTCTGGATGTTGGAATTCATCTACTGTATATGTTCCTGGATCTAAGTTAGTAATTATTATTCCTTTCTCGCCTTCTCTTGTTGAACCTTTTCCTGTTTCAAATCCTGTTGGTTCTGAACTAAATCCTCCAAATACAAATTCTCCGTAGTCGTTAGGTGTTACCTTGCTAGCATCTACATATTCATTTTCTCCTCTTCTAATCGTGAATCCAGCTCCTGCTAATTCTCCCTTAGATTCGTCAATATTTCCATTTGCATCACCAGCATATTTTCTTATTACTATTCTGTTTTTCGCATTTGGATCTGATGTAATAGTACCTTTTTTAGGATTGTGGAAATGTAATTCTGGTAATGGACTTCCATCTGCTCCTCTTATCTTTCCATCTTCACCTACTATAAATTGCTGATTATTATTTGTTGATAAATCATAATCGGTTGGTGCTTGGAATTCTTTTACTGAATATGTTCCTGGTTCCAATCCAGTTAATATTATTCCTTTTTCTCCTTCTTTAGTTGAACCTTTTCCTGTTTCAAATCCTGTTGCTTCTGAACTGAATCCTCCAAATACAAATTGTCCTTGCTCATTTGGTGTTACTTTACTAGCGTCTACATATTCATTTTCGCCTCTTCTAATCGTGAATCCAGCTCCTGTTAATTCTTCTGTTACTTCTCCTTTTTCATTAATTCCAAATTTTCTTATTGCTATTACATTAGTAGCTTCTCCACTTTGTTGTCCTCCACTTGGCTGATCGCCATTTGGTTGGTCTCCGTTTGGTTGATCAGATGAATTAGATTTTTTATTATGGAAATGTAATTCTGGTAGTGGAGTTCCATCTCTTCCTGTTATTTTTCCATTATCACCAACTACAAATTCTTGTGGGTTAGTTTTATCTTTTTCGTATCCATCTGGTGCAATTTCCTCTGTTACTGT
>CANQPF010000022.1 GCA_947625665.1 uncultured Clostridia bacterium
ATGAAGGGAGTTGCTTTGCTACAAAGCTTAAGCCTGCGTTACTACCGGCACAGCCGGAAGTATTTATACAACAAAAAGAACGTTGATTTTTCAACGTTCTTAATAAGTATTATTGTTGTGTGTATGGTAGAAGAGCAATGTGTCTTGCTCTCTTTACTGCTAATGTAATATCCCTTTGATGTTTAGCACAAGCACCTGTTGTTCTTCTTGGCAATATTTTCCCTTTTTCATTTATAAATTTCTTTAATTGTTCTGGATTTTTATAATCTAATACAAAATTCTTGTCGCTACATAATAAACAAACTTTTTTTCTTTGTTTTCTAAATCTTGGATTATAATCATCATCATAATTTTTATTTCTCTTATTTTGTTTTTTATCAGCCATTATTAATATTTCCTCCTTTCATAACTCTCTTATAACTAAAATGGTAAATCATCATCTGAAGATACATCAAAATCTTCTGTTTTGTTGTTACCTGGTGCTGTAGTTCCAAAAGCATCTTCAAATGTTCCTCCCATATCATTTCCTGTATCTCTTTTGCTATCTGCAAAATAAGCTTCTTCTGCGACAACTTCTGTTACATAATGCTTTACGCCTTGATCGTCATCCCAGTTTCTAGTTTGGATTCTTCCAATTATTCCTACTTGTTGACCTTTCTTAAAGTATTTACTACAAAACTCACCTGTTTTGCTCCATGCTACTATATTAATAAAATCAGCTTGTCTTTCTCCATTTTGATTTTGAAATCTTCTATTAACAGCTAAGCTAAATGAAGCAACTAAAGTGTTATTTGTTTGTGTATATCTTACTTCTGGATCTCTTGTAAGTCTTCCCATTAATATTACTTTGTTCATTTTATATCACCTTTCTCTACTTTAATAAAGCCCCTATTTACTTTTACCTAAATAATAATCTTATTTAGTCTTCTTTTCTAACTACGATGAATTTCAATATTTCATCAGTAATTCTATAAACTCTTTCAAGCTCTGTTATAGAATCTGGCTTAGCCTCAAAGTTAAATAACATATATGTTCCTTCTTTATGTTTTTTTATTTCATAGGCCAATTTTTTAGTTCCCATATTTTCAACAGATTCTACTTTTCCGTTTTCATTAATCAATCCTGTAAATTTTTCCTCGACAGCTTTTAAACCTGCCTCATCTAATTCTGGATTAACAATGATTATACTTTCGTATTTATTCATTATTTTCACCTCCCTTTGGTTTAATAACCCACCTTTTTAAGTGAGTAGAGATTTAAAAATAGCTATGTCTATTTCTAAAACATAGCTATTTTACCATAATTTTTAAAGTTTGTAAAGTGTTATTTTGCTATACACTCGCATCTTTCATGTTTACTTCCTTTTAAACAGAATCCTTCTCTATTGCATTTTTTACATATTTTTATTCTTTTTGTTTCATTAGCCCAAATTTGTACAGCATATTTTTTGTCTGGACATAATGGTCCAAAAACAAATTCGCCTTCTTTATCTGTAAAAGTGTGACCTATTGGTTTTCTCTCTTCTTTTCCTTCTTCACATACTACTTCTACTAACTTTACTGCTGCATGTTTTATTGGATCTTTCATACTATTCTTTACTGTACCATATATAAAATCTCTATCATCTGTTGGTATTGTTATATCTAAATCAAATTGTCTTCCACCTGAAATATTCCCATCAATATCTATTTCTGGACATTTTACTATTTTCTTATCTTCATATTCCATAACTAACTCCTCTTTTCTCTTTTAGTAACTCAAGTTACTTAGTATATTATATGTAGAAGATTGTCGAAAGTTGAATCTTATTTATTGGTTATTTTATTTTATATCCTTTCATATATTTAAACAAGAATACTTTATCGACCAAGGTCGTTTTTGATAGGAGGATATTATGCTATTTGTATTAAACAAGGAAAAACTTTGTGCTTATTTTGTTTCTGTTTTAACTGTTGTTATTCTATTTTGTGCAACAATTACTATCAAAGATAAATCTGAAAATACAGTTTCAACTTCATCTAATGTTTCTTTAAGCAATTCTACTGATACTAACAATTCTACAAATTCTACAAATTCTTAAATGCATATATTTTCTATTTTTGGAAATACTAAACCTAAGATTTATTAAATTGAAAGGAGCCTTTTATTATCTATTATGTCTTTGGTTGGTATTGTTGCTAATGATATAGATTTTAAAAACATACGAAAAGCTTTCTCAAAAAAAGATATTTCAAAATCAGTTTCTATTATAGAAATAAATGAAAACAATATTAAAAATATTCGAAATATTTATTTCGAAACATTATTTTTTTGTAAAGAAATAAATTTTAGTAATGTTGAGCTTTCTTATTTAGATAAAATTTGTGAAAATGTTTCTTATCTAGTCATAAATAGCGATTTTAATTTGCATATACCACCTTTAATAAGTGAAAGTTGTACTGTTATCACTTTTGGTCTAAATCAGAAAGCAACTGTAACAGTCTCTAGTATTTCAGAAAATGGATTTGTCTTATCTTTACAGCAAAATATAACAAAACATAATAAAAAAATTAAAGAAATGGAAGAAAAATCTATTAGAACAAAAAACACAAATAATTTTAAACTTTATAAAATTTTAGTTGAATATATTATAAAAATAATTTATGAAGTGTAGTAAAATTCTAACTTTTTTGGATTTTTTTAACTTTTTATGTAGACAAAACCAAAAAAATAGTGTATAATATTATTTGTATTAACAAGAGAAGCATAAAGGAAACGTACATTTAGATAAAATTTATATAAATTAGGAGGAAAGTATGTTGGATACAAATTATTTAGAAAACAACTATTTAACATTAGTTGGAAAGGTTACAGGAGAGAAAAGTTTTAGTCATGAAATCTATGGTGAAAGATTTTTCGTTTTTAGTTTATCTATTCCCCGTTTAAGTGGAAACGCTGACATAATACCAGTTACAGTATCAGAAAGATTAATAACTGACGAAATGTTAGCAGAAGGTAACAAATTACTTATTAAAGGTCAATTTAGATCTTACAATAGTTACGAACAACAAAAAAACAGATTGATTTTGACTGTTTTTGCCAAAGACATAGTTGAAGTTCAAGATGAAGAAAGTCAAGAAGAAAATGAAATGGTTAAAAAAGATATCGTAACAAATGAAGTTGTTTTAACAGGTTATATTTGTAAAAAACCTATTTACAGACAAACACCATTTGGAAGAGAAATTGCCGATATATTATTAGCTGTTAATAGAGCTTATAATAAATCTGATTATATTCCTTGTATAGCTTGGGGTAGAAATGCAAGATTCTGTCAAAATATAGAAGTTGGTGTTCAAGTAAAAATAGTAGGTAGAGTTCAATCTAGAACTTATGAAAAGAAATTTGAAGATGGCACAGTTGAAACAAGAGTTGCTTATGAAGTATCTATTGGAAGTCTTGAACTAATAGAAGAAAATGATACAGAAAACAATGAAAATTCATCTGAAGAAAATCAAGAAGCAGTATAATAATATCAAAATTTGTAAGCATTATAGATTTTAGTCGGTAAGAAAACTCTTGCCGACTTTTTCTTGTATATAATTTATATAATCAAAGATTTTTATAACTTTGTTTTTACACTAGCTTTTTTTCACAATCTTTGATATAATCGAAAAAAAAAGTTCACAAGGAGTTAATATGAGCAAGATTTTTACTTTAGTTAATAATGAAACTTTTAAAAAATATGCTTTTATATCAATAGCAGTGGTTTTGATTGCTATTTTCTGTTTTTCAATAACACCTGTTAGTTTCCAAAATGATGTTTTTTATAATATTAAAGTAGGTGAAATTATTTCAAAAAATGGTATTGATAATCAAGACCATTTTTCATGGAATGTAGGTTTATCTTACACCTACCCTCACTGGCTATATGATTTAATAGTATATTTTATATATTCTATATCTAATTTTGATGGGCTATATGTTGTAACCTGTATTTTATCATGCTTTTTGGGTATTACACTTTATGCTGTATCGTCAAAACTCTCTAAGAATTATATTGTATCATTCATTACAACCATTGGAGCTCTTTATTTGATGAGAGCTTATATTACAGCTAGAGCTCAACTTGTTACTTTTATTTTATTTATTTTAGCAATTTATTGTATAGAAGAATTTTTAAAAAATAGAACACTTCGACATGCTGCGGGATTAATTTTAATTTCTCTCCTTATTGCCAATTTACATTGTGCCGTATGGCTATTTCTGTTTGTGCTATTTTTGCCTTATATAGCAGAGTATTTTGTTGCAATAATTGCTGATATACTTATATATAAAAAAACGAGCATACTATTTTTGAAACTAAAAATAAAAAAATTAGATAAAAAATCAAAAAATAATAAAAAGATACAAGAAAAAATTGAAGCTTTAAAAAATAAAGTCAACGATATTGAAAATGCTAATATAAAAATTAAAATTAGAAGGGATAAAGATTTAGATTCTCCTTATAAAATTCGCATTACTAGAAATAAAAATACAAAATGGTTAATTGTTGTTTTAATCATCTGTATATTAATGGGATTTGTTACACCTTTAGGCACAACTCCTTTCACTTATCTTGCAAAAACACTTCAAGGAAATACAACAAAAAATATTAATGAGCATCTACCTTTAACATTATACCAAAATAGAGATATTTTGATTGCTATAGCAATATTTTTATCTCTTTTAATCTTCACAAAAGTCAAAATTAAATTATCTGATTTAGCAATGTTGACAGGCTTAACTTTCTTAATGTTAGCAAGTGCAAGACAATGTTCTATGTTTGCTTTAATATGTTCTATAATACTTGCTAAATTACTTGTTGAGATTATAAATACTAACTTCAAAGGTAATATTAATGGGTTTAATAACTTTTTTACAGATGCTAAAACCATTTTTTTAATCACTATACTCTCTTTACTATTATCTTATTATCAATATGATGGTAAAAAAGATGATGCATTTGTTACAGAATCTGAATACCCTATCCAAGCTTGCGACTATATTTTAAATAATATTGATTTAACAAAAGCTAAAATTTTTAATGAATATAATTATGGTAGTTATATGCTCTTTAGAGGAATACCTGTATTTATAGATTCAAGAGCAGATTTATATTCACCTGAATTTAACAATTTAAACAACAATATAGTTGGTATAGATAAAGATGTTTTAAGTACATTTAATTTAGATTCAGATATATTTATGGACTTTATTAAAACTCAAAATATAGACGTATATTACGGAGAGATTTTTGAAAAATATAATGCTACCCATGTAATACTTTATAATAATTCGAAAGTAAAACTTCTTATCGATAATGCTGACAATGATAAATATAAAATGATATATTCAGATGATTACTTTTCAATTTATGAAATAATAAATTCTACTGTAGAACAGGAAGTGAACTAATATGGATGAAAATTTAGAAGAAGAAAATATTTTAATAAAACGCCATGATCCCAAAAAAGCAAAGAAGACATATATTATTTTAATAGTTATAGTAGCAATAATTACAATTATAGATCAAATATCAAAATTCTTAGCATTAAAAATAGGATATATAGACCTAATACCTAACTTTCTAAATCTGCATATAGCTGAAAATAGAAGTGGTACTTATGGTATAGGCTCTAATTCTACTTTTTCCTATATTATAACAAATATTGTTGTTATCGCTGTTTTAGTAAAATTTATTCTAAGCCAAAATGAATTTATAGATACTAAACTTAGAATATTTTTAACTTTAATTGTATCAGGTGGATTTAGTAATACAATTGATAGAATTTTTAGAGGATATGTTGTCGAATTTATTGATTTTAAATTTTTACCTGTCTTAAATATTTCTGATATATTTATTATTATAGGATGGCTTAGTTTCATTGCGATATTCGCAATTTTTACAATAAATGAATTTAAATCTCACAAAGAAAAAAGACATATTCCTCTTAATGACAGAGACAAAAAATCTGACATAAAGCAGGATACAAAAAAGGAGAAATAATTTGAAAAAATTTAATATAAATGATAATTTAAATTTAAGAATTGATGCTTACCTTGCAAACCTAGAGCCTGATTTATCTAGAGCTACTATCCAAAGATTAATTGAGCAAGAAAATATATTAGTAAATGGCTCAAAAACTAAAGCTTCTTATAAAATAAAAAAAGGTGATATTATTTCTTTAAATGAGGAAGAACCAAAAGAAATATCCTTAAAAGCTCAAGATATTCCTATTGACGTCATTTATGAGGATAGTGATATTATTGTAGTTAACAAACCTAAAGGTCTTGTAGTTCATCCTGCTAATGGGAATCCAGATGGTACTCTTGTAAATGCTTTAATGTCTATTTGTAAGGATTCTTTGTCAGGTATTGGAGGAGAAATAAGACCTGGAATTGTTCATAGAATAGATAAAGATACTTCTGGAATTTTAATTGTAGCTAAAAATGATAAAGCTCATATAAATTTGAGTGAACAAATAAAAAATCATGAAATCGAAAAAACATATATTGCCTTAGTTAGAGGCATTGTCAAAGAAAATGAAGCAACTATAAATATGCCAATCGCACGAAGTACAAAAGACAGAAAAAAAATGGCAGTTTCTCGTGAAGGAAAACAAGCTATTACACATTTTAAAGTTTTACAAAGATATTTTAATTCTAATTGCACTCTTTTAGAAGTTAAAATTGAAACAGGTCGAACTCACCAAATTAGAGTTCATCTTGCTCAAATAAATTATCCTATTATAGGTGATGAAGTTTATTCAAATGGAAAAAATGAGTGGAATATAAAAGGTCAATGTCTACACGCTAAGAGTTTACGTTTTAAACATCCTATTACTGGAAAAGAAATGTTTTTAGAAGCACCTCTTCCCTCTTATTTTCAAAAGTTAATTGATAAATTAAATTAAGGAGATTTAAATGGAAGAAATTCGATTGCAAAAATATATGGCTGAATGTGGAATTGCCTCAAGAAGAAAATGTGAAGAATTTATTCTCAACGGTGATGTTATTGTAAATGGAAAAGTTGTAAAAGAAATGGGATTCAAAATTAATCCAAATTCCGATATTGTTTTATATAAAAATAAAATAATAAAACAGTCCTTTAAAAAAATTTATATATTATTAAATAAACCTATTGGATATGTTACAACGTCTAAAGATCAGTTTAATAGAGATACTGTTCTCGATCTTGTAAAATTAAAACAAAGATTAGTTCCTGTTGGTCGATTAGATATGTATACTTCTGGAGCTTTACTTCTCAGTAATGATGGTGATTTTATATATAAAGTTACACATCCAAAACATGAAATTGAAAAAACTTATAATGTTACCATTAAAGGAATAATAACTTCCGATGATATAGAAAACTTAAAAAATGGAGTAAAAATAAAAGACAATGATAAATATTTTATTACCTCCCCTGCTAAGGTTCGTATTCTAAAAATTGACAATGAAAAAAATATTTCTAGAATAGAAATTAAAATACATGAAGGTAAAAACAGACAAGTACGCAAAATGTGTAATGCTATTGACAAAAAGGTACTTGCTCTTCATAGAAGTAGTATTGGAACCTTAAATGTTAAAAACTTAAAATTAGGTGAATGGAGATATTTATCACAAAATGAAGTAAAAAGCATTGAAAAAAAATGTTAAAAACTATATAATGTATTTACACTAATGAATTATAGGAGAGTTACCAATGAATATGATTGATAAAAACAACGTTACAAAAAATTTAAAAGTAGGAGATAGAGTTTCCGGTGTTGTTAAAAGTTTCCAACCTTATGGAGCTTTCATAGAACTTGAAAATGGAGTTGTTGGACTAGCACATATAGAAGATTTATCTGTAGCTAGAATTAGAACACCAGCAGAGAGACTTAAACTTGGACAAAAGATTGATATTATAGTTAAATCTATAAATGAAGAAACTGGACGAATTGTGCTTTCATATAAAGAAATATTTGGTTCTTGGGAAGAAAATGCTAGCAAATTTCAACAAGGCACAAAAGTTAAGGGAATAATCAAAGAAACAGAAAAAAATAAAAACGGAATTTTCGTTGAATTGACCCCTAATTTAGTTGGAATGGCTGAGTATCAAACAGGATTAGAATATGGAGAAAAAGTTGATGTTTATATAAAGAAAATTGATCCAGACAGAAAAAAAGTTAAATTAGTTATATTATAATTTTGATTTACTTTAATCAAAACGAAAATACATTAAGTGATCAAACTCAAAATGTTAGTCACTGAAAGGATGGTATATTATGATAAACGATGACCAAATAAAAGCAAAAGTATCCCCTTTTGCAATTAGACCAGGAGAAATAAAAACTTTTGATGGTAAAGATGGCTATGTTTCAATGAATCAAATTGTTCATAAAATTAATATTGGACATATTAATGAATTACACTTTGCTATTCTTGATTTAGTTAATGAATTTGAATTCATTACATCAAGACAACTATATCAACTTTTGACATGCAAAGGCTTCGACCCTAAATCACAAGATAAATTAAATAATAAGCTAGATCAATTGGTTAAATCAAAAATTTTAACTAGATATTACTTTAATTCTGATGAGGGAAAAGGAATATACAGAATTTACTGTTTAGAAAAGATGGGTAAATATTTATTAAATTCAAAAGAAGTTGAATGTCATTGGCAACCTTCTGATAACACAAAACCTGTAGCAATGATTAAAAAGAGACTTGCAGGGAATCAAGTTATAATCGCATTTTTAAGAAAAGTTAAAGCTTTCAACGGATACGTAGTTAAACCTACTCTTAAGGGTAAAATGTCTGGAAAAATTTTTAAAGCGACTGGTGGCTCTATTAAATTAACAAAAAACCAAAAGTCAATTGATTTTCTTTTTGAGGTTATAAGAAGAGAAGATAATTGGCAAAAAAAATTAGTAGATAAAATGACTTTATATAAAGACTTCTATGAAAATTATGTACCTGGAGATTCTAATTTTCAAAGTATACCTCAATTAATTTTAGTGTGTGAAGATGATACTCACATGGCTGAAACTTTCAAAGAAATTATCACTAATCAAGTCGAAATTAGCAAGATTAGATTATATTACACTACAGATTTAAGACAAAATTCTGATAGTCTTGAAAATATTTTAATGGGATTCAAACTAAACCCTGAAACTAATAAATACATGATTGAAAATATAGATTTGAAATTATTGGGAACTGAGTAAGTAAAAAACAGGAATCATTTACATGATTCCTATTTTTTTCATCATATTTCTTCCCTTTTTCATTACTTTCTTTTTAGTTTGATTACTAGCTTCTGAATACATCATCATCATTCCTGTTGTAATTAAACCACCTATCATAACACCTTTTATAAATTTCATATTCTAACCTCCTTATTTATATCTCTTAATTTTTATCTTTACATTTTTATTGTTCCATTTTTTTACTATTAATATACTCTTTTATTATGGTATATATTTCATTAATTCCAATTAATGCTAAAAAATATCCAAATAATTTTTTTAACATTCGAACATCAACTTTCATAGCAATACTTGCTCCAATTACTGCGCCTATTATTCCAAAAAATGATATTATTGATGCTAACTTTAAATCCACATTTTTATTTTTTATATTCATTATTATAGCTACAATAGAAGTTGGTACAAAAAATACTAAATTAGTTGCTTGAGCTATATGTTGCTCTATCCCTTGGGTAATTGTCAATAGCGCAATTAAAATTGTACCTCCTCCCATACCTGTTCCTGTTATTATTCCAGAAACCACTCCAATTAAAATTTTAGCCAAACCTCTTCCCCTCTCTATCTTTTCTATAACATACATTTCTTAGGAAGTTATCATTTTATATGAAACATAAATTAAAAAAGATAAAAACATTATTTTTAATATTTTTTCTGAAACTTTTTTTAGAAATTTGGCACCTAAAAATCCTCCTACAATTCCTCCAACAGCACACAAAATTCCTGTATTCCAATCTATATAATCATTTCTATAGTAAAAAAAACCACTAGTTACAACCATTACTAAAATACAAACTAAAGATGTCCCTCTTGATTTTTTATCTTCCATTTTTAATAAATATATAAACGCAGGAACGAGAATCATACCGCCTCCTGTGGCAAATAATCCACTTACAAATCCTGCTGAAATTCCTAAAATTATTTTCTTTATCAAATCTCTTTTTATCATAATTACCTTTTTAAAAAACTTTTTTATACTTATTTTACTCTAACTTTATTAATAGAGCGAAAAAAAGCAACCTGCTTTTTATATAGGTTGCCCAAAAAATTTTTTATTATTTATTGAAATTTTCATTTTTTTCTGCTGTTTCATCTTCTTTATAATATATAGTTCCTTTCATTTTGTCGGGTAGATATTGTTGTTCTACTTGATGGTTTGGAAAATCATGAGGATACAAATATCCTTGTGCATATCCTAACTCTTCCATTCCTTTTGCTGGAGCATTTCTAAGATGCATTGGGACTTCTCCAGTATCTTTGCTTTGAACATCAGCTAATGCTTTATCTATTCCTAAATATGCAGCATTTGACTTTTTCGATTTTGCAACATAAACTGCCGCTTCTGCTAAAATTATTCTTGCTTCTGGCATTCCTACCATATTTACTGCTTGCATTGCACTATTAGCTATGACTAGTGCATTTGGGTTTGCCATACCAACATCTTCTGCTGCACAAATAACAATTCTCCTAGCTAAAAACATAGGATCTTCTCCACCTGCAATTGCTCTTGCTAAGTAAAATAAAACTGCATCTGGATTTGAACCTCTCATTGATTTTATAAAGGCACTTATATTATCATAATGTACTTCCCCATTTTTATCAAAAATTGCTTTTTTACTTTGTACACTATTTTTTATAACTTCATCTGTAATATCTATTATTCCCTTATCATTCATCTTTGTTGTTAACACAGCAACTTCTAAACCATTTAAAGCTGTTCTAACATCTCCACCAGAAATGGTGGCAAGTTTTTTCAATGTAGAATCTGATACATTTATATTATATTCTCCTAGACCTTCTTTACTATTTATGGCATTTTTTAAAATAGTAAAAATATTTTCCTCGGTTAATGGCTCTAACTTAATAACCATTGACCTCGAAATCAAAGCTTTGTTAACTTCAAAAAATGGATTTTCAGTAGTTGCTCCTATTAAAATAATTGTACCATTTTCTACATATGGCAATAAGGTATCTTGCTGTAATTTATTAAAACGATGAATTTCATCGATAAATAAAATACTTTTACCTGCTGGATTTAGCATAAAGTTTTTAGTATCTTCTATTACTCTTTTTATATCAGCAACTCCTGATGTAGTAGCATTTATCCTATTAAATTTATATTGTGTTGTTTCACTAATAACTCTCGCAAGAGATGTTTTTCCACATCCTGGAGGTCCAAATAAAATTATACTTGACAAACGATCTGCTTTTATTGTTCTGTATAATACTTTATCTTTTCCCAGTACATGTTCTTGTCCTACATATTCATCTAGACTTTTTGGTCTCATGCGAAAGGCTAATGGCTCTTTTGGATTCATCTTCTCTCCTTTTTATTAAATAATATTATAATGCTAAAATAGCTAATCCCTTCTTTATAATTTCTTCTACTGTCATATCTGACTTATCCATTGTACTTAGAGCTTTTTCTATATCTTTCTTATTATATCCAAGTACTTGTAATGCTGATATTGCTTCAGACACTTTGTTATCATTAAGCATTGCATGTTGTATTTCTACATTTTGTGTTTGCGCAATTTGTTCTTCTTTCTTAACTTTATCTTTCAATTCCAAAATAATTCTTTTAGCTGACTTTGGTCCAATTCCTGGAATTTGCGTAAGTGTTGTTACATCCTCTGATATAACTGCTAGTGCAAATTTTGATGGTTCAATAACTGCAAGCATAGTAAGAGCAGTTTTTGCACCTATTCCACTAACTGAAATCATTAACTCAAACATAATTAATTCTTCACTTGTATTAAAACCAAAAATACTTATATCGTCTTCTCTTACTTGATAGTATGTATGTACTTTTACCTTATCTCCTATTTTTCCTAGCTTGTCCATACCAACATCTGACATATATACTTTATATCCTAGTCCTCCAACATCAATTACAACAAATCCTTTCATTTTAGCTTCTAAAGTTCCTTTTATATATGCTAACATCTATTTTCATCCTTTCTTTGTTATAAATTATGTATCATAAAAATATGTTGCTTCTAAATCTGCTTCATGCACTAATAATGCTAGTGGGTATTTTGTGTAAGCAATTCCTATTGTTGTATATTGTTCTTTTGGCTCTGTAAATCCCATGTGCCATCTTATTGCATATTTCTCTTCTGGCGTCAATTTAATATATTCTGTAATCATCATTACTGATTTTTCTCCATGACCATAAGGTATAGTATCATCAACAGTATAATAAGGTACCTTTTCCCATACGCCTAATTCATTTTTCGCATTTCTATAATCAACCTTATAAAAATTTGCTTTACAAATATCATGTAATAAAGCTATTAAAATTATTGATTCTTCTGGCACATCAATGTCAATTACACAGTTTTCTATTTTATATTTCAATATTTCATATACTTTCAAACTATGCTCTAATAATCCGCCTTCTCTACTTCCATGAAATCTTGTACTTGCAGGTGCTTTAAAAAAGTCTGTTTTTTTTATAAAATTTATTAAATTATCAATCCCTTCTCTTTTAACTTTTCCTAATAAATCTAAAAATTCTTGCTCCATTTTTATCATTCCTTTTTATTATCTATTTATCTATCACATTATATATGTCTAACTAAAAAAAGTCAACATTTATGCAAAAATTTGTTCTTGTTTTGTTTTTTATATATTTTTATGTTATTATATATTTGAATTAATTAGAAAAGAGGATTTACTATAAAATGCACAAAATAAATGGATTAACACAAGAAGAAATTAATAAAAGAATAGAAAAAAAACTAGTCAATTATGATACTACCGTACCAACTAAAAGTATCAAAAGAATACTATATGATAACTTTTTTACTCTTTTCAATTTTATAAACCTATTTTTAGGGATTGCTATATTTTTAGTTGGCTCTTATAAGAACATGCTATTTTTGGGTGTAGCTATCATAAATACTGCTATTAGTACTTTTCAAGAGATTCATTCTAAAAGAATTATAGATAAGCTTTCTATTTTAGCTAGTACAAAAGCTAAAGTTCTTAGAGATGGAAAATTTAGTGAAATCCCTATCAATGATTTAGTTTTAGATGATGTAGTAGAATTTAATACAGGAAATCAAGTATCTACAGACAGTATTGTTTTAGATGGAGAGGTTCAAGTAGATGAATCTTTTATTACAGGTGAATCTCATACAATAACAAAAAAAGAAGGAGATTCTATTTTATCTGGAAGTTTCATAGTTAGTGGAAAATGCCTATGTAAGGTAGAACATGTCGGTGAAGAAAACTATACTGCAAAAATATCAAGTGGAGCAAAATATATAAAAAAAGTGAACTCAGAAATTTTAAAATCTTTAAAAAAGATTATTAAATTTCTAACTATTGCAATTATTCCTATAGGTATTTCTCTATTCTGCTCACAACTAAACTTAGAAGGTATGACCTTTAATGAAGCTGTTGTAAAAGCTGTAGCTGCAATAATTGGAATGATTCCAGAAGGTCTTGTTTTATTAACAAGTACAGTATTAGCTGTTAGTGTTATTAGACTTTCTAAATCTAAAGTTTTAGTTCAAGAATTATATTGTATTGAAACTCTTGCAAGAGTTGATACTGTTTGTTTTGATAAAACTGGTACCTTAACAGAAGGTTCAATGGAAGTTAAAAAAGTTGTACCTATTGATAATAATCCAAACGGATTAGCACATTTAGAAAATATTTTAGCCAACTATGCATCATCTTCTGAAGATGAAAATGCTACTATGGAAGCTATAAAAAACAACTTTAAAAAAATAAATACTAAATTAACCCCTATAAACAAAGTGTCATTCTCTTCAGCCACCAAATGGTCTGGCATATATTTTGAAAATGAAGGAAGCTATGTTCTTGGAGCTCCAGAATTTGTACTAAAGGACAATTTTAGAAACCACAAAGATTTTATCGACAAGTTCTCAAAAGATTACAGAGTTCTTGTTATTGCTCATTCAAAAAGTGATTTTTCTATTGACACGTCTAATAATAAAACTTTACCAGACAATTTAGAATTACTCGGGCTTGTATTAATATTAGATAAAATTAGAAATGAAGCCAAAGATACTATTAAATATTTTTATAAGCAAAATGTTGATATTAAAATAATCTCTGGAGATAATCCCGTAACTGTTTCTCAAATTGCAAAACAAGTCGAAATAAAAAACTATGACAAGTACATCGATTTGTCTTCATTAGATGAAACTTCTGATTATAAAGAAATTGTTAATAAATACACTATTTTTGGTAGGGTTTCCCCTACTCAAAAAGAAAAACTGGTTTCAGCACTTAAAGACTCTGGAAAAACAGTTGCTATGACTGGTGATGGAGTAAATGATGTTTTAGCACTAAAAAAATCTGATTGTAGCATTGCAATGGCTAATGGAAGTGATGCAGCAAAATCCGTTTCTCAAATTGTCTTGCTTGATTCTAATTTTGCTTCCATGCCTAAGATTGTTAATGAAGGTAGACGAACTATTAATAATATTCAACGTTCAGCTTCACTGTTTTTAGTTAAGACAATTTATTCTACACTCCTTGCTATAATGTTTTTGATTTTACATGAAGAATATCCTTTTGTACCTATACAATTAAGTTTGATTAGCATTATCACAATTGGCATTCCTTCATTTATTCTAGCATTAGAGCCTAATAAAGAAAGAATTAGTGGTAACTTTTTAAGAAATGTTATTTATCGTGCTTTACCAACAGGTCTAAGTGTTGTTTTTAATATTTTTATTATTTCAATGCTTACAAAACATAATTTAATAACACCAGATTATTCTTCTTCACTATGTGTAGTAGGTACTGGAATTTGTGGAATTATTTTACTCTTTACTTTAGTACCTAGTAAAAAAAGTGAAGATTCAAACCTACCATTTTCTATATTTAGATTAAGCCTTGCAATTATATTAACACTATTATTTATATTAGGATTAACTGCATTTAAGTGGTTATTCAATATAGTAAATTTAACACCTGTTATAAATAGAATTATTGAGATTATTTTTATCTCTATTATTAATTTTATATTACTTACGCTTATACTTAAATATAGTATTAAATCGAATTAAAATTTGGAGGATTTAAATGAAGAAATTTTTACTAAAAGTATTTTTTATTATGCTATTTATAATCATTATCTTCTTCTCTATTGGCGCTCTAATTGGTTATTCAACATATTCAAAAGCATTGAAAGAAAAACCTTTATTGGAAAGAGTTGAGGAAGTCACTTCTAAAGAACATTACACTCCTTACTCTGAACTACCAAAAGTTTATGTTGATGCAGTTGTAGCAACAGAAGACAGAAGATTCTATGAACATGGTTCTATAGATTTTATCGCTATTGCAAGAGCGTTTTATACAAACATTAGAAATAAAGATTTAGATGAAGGTGGAAGTACAATTACTCAACAAGTCGCAAAAAATATTGTGTTTTCTCAAGAACAAACTTTGACTAGAAAACTAGGAGAAATTTTTGCAGCGTATGAATTAGAAAAAAACTATTCTAAAGATGAAATATTAGCTTTATATGTAAACTCATCATATTTTGGAGACGGTTACTACTGTATATATGATGCAAGCATGGGATACTATGAAAAAGAACCAAAAGATTTAACATTATCTGAGGCTTCAATGCTAGCCGGAATACCTAATGCACCTTCTATATACTCCCCTAGTGTTAATCCAGACCTAGCACATCAAAGACAAAAACAAGTGTTAGATAAAATGGTCAATGAGAGATATATCACTAAAAATGATGCCGACGATATTGTCAAAAATACTGTGTATTAATTTATTTTTCTTAGCATATATTTTTATAAGGTGTTTTTATGAAAATATTAGTGTTTGAAAAAAAGAATTTAATAATCTTTATAGCACTAACCTTAATAATTATAGTTAGTGCTTTTTATTATTTTTACAATATTAGTTCTAATAATACTAAGATAATCCCTGTTGCAAATGAAGAAAAATTAGTAAATAATGAAAATAATAATACTATTTTTCTAACAGACGAAATCAAAAAAAAATTTGCTACTTTAAGCAAAAATACTGAAAAAGTCGCATATTTAACTTTTGACGATGGACCCACAAAACGAGCTACACCTAAAATTCTTGAAATATTGGATGAAGAAAATATAAAAGCAAGTTTTTTTGTCATTGGAAAATATGTAAATAAACATCCTGAAATTGTAAAAAGAGAATATGAAAGTGGACATTACATTGCTAACCATGGATATAATCACAATAATTCAATTTTGTATAAAAATGATGAAAGTTTTATTTCTGAAATTCAACAAACAGACTCTGAAATTGCTAAAGCTATTGGAGTTGAAAATTATTGTTCTCATATTTTTCGCTTTCCAAATGGTTTCATGTCTGCCAATTATCACAATAAAAAGAGGCACTCTGTAGAACTTTTGAAAAGTTTAGATTATATATATGTTGATTGGAATTGTTTAAATAAAGATTCTGAAAGTAAGCTTAGTCAATATCAGTTATTAAATAATTTAAAAAGGTCATCAAAAAATAAAGGAACTTTAATAGTATTAATGCATGATACTAATGATGTAAATGATACTACTGCCGTTCTGAAAGACTCTATTTTATATCTAAAAAAACAAGGATATACTTTTAAAAATTTCTATGACTTATTAAAGTAAAAATCTGACCCACTTATTCAATCAAGGGATCCTAAATTAAATAGGATCCCTCTTTTATACCTTAAGCTTCTTTATTTTCTTTATTTCAGAAAACAAATTGTCTACAGCTTTTATTTTATTTTCATATGTATTTCTGTAATCTTGCAATATTTGCTCATAATTTTCTAAAGTCTCACCATTTTTTAACATTGACTCTATCCCGCCTAGCCAATATTCTTTGTCTTTATCCTTTTTAGCTTTATCCATCTTTTCCTTATATTTATTTATTCTCTCAAATCGTTTTAATTCTTCTTTTAATCCATCAATATATTTTTGTACACAATAAATCTCATAATTTATATCATCTAATACAACTTTAAATAAAGCTTTTACTATTACAGGGTTATCTTTACCCAATTTTACATTTCCAGCCATTTCAGTTAAAACTGCAGATGAACTTATTTTTTCCATTGGTTTTGTATTGTCAATTATAATTTGTAATGTATCTGATATTCCTATATGTGATTTATATTGTCTTTTACTTGTTATCGCATCATATTCATCAGCTACTCTTATAATTTGCCCTTCATAAGGTATGTCTTTTTTTGTTAACCCTTGAGGATATCCTGTCCCATTAAGCGCTTCATGATGATAATAAGGTCCTGCATGGTATGGTCTTAGTTTTTCATCTTTCATACACATATTATATCCTATTGTTGTATGCGTCTTCATTATTTCATATTCTTCATCAGTTAATTTTCCTGGCTTCTGTAAAATTGATGATGGGATAGCAATTTTTCCTATATCGTGCATATACGCACAAATAGTACAATATTCTGTAAAACTTTTTTGGCAATGTAAATACTCACATATTCTACATACTAAGTTAGCTACATTTTCACAATGTTTTCTAGTAAATACATCTAATGAATCTAAACATTTTAATTGATAACGCATTTTTTCGTCAAGGTTATATGATTTTAAGTTTGTCCTATCATAAAAGTCAAAACTTTGATTAAAATTAAACATAAATTTTACTCCTTTTCATTTATTTTTATGTGTACATCATTCAATTGTTGCTCCTCTACCTTAGAAGGTGCTCCCATAAGTAAATCTCTAGCTTTTTTATTTTTCGGAAATGCTATAATTTCTCTAATATTTTGAGAATCTGCAATTAGCATTATCATTCTATCAACTCCAGGTGCAGCTCCTGCATGTGGAGGTGTTCCAAATTGAAAAGCATGATATAAAGCTCCAAATCTATTTTTTACATCTTCTTCTGCATAACCTGCTATTTCAAATGCTTTTATCATTATCTCAGGATTATGATTTCTAACTGCTCCTGATGCCATCTCATATCCATTACATACTAAATCATATTGATATGCTAATACATCTAGCGGATCTTTTGTATTTAATGCTTCTAAACCTCCTTGTGGCATAGAAAATGGATTATGACTAAAATCTATTGTTCCTTCGTCAGACAATTCATACATTGGAAAATCTACTATGAAACAGAATTTGTATACATTTTTTTGAATCAAATTCAATCTTTTACCTAATTCTATTCTAACTAGTCCTGCTATCTTCTGAGCTTTTTCAAATTCATCTGCTATAAAGAAAATTGCAGAATTATTTTTTACTTCATACTCCTCTTCTAAAATTTTCTTTATATCTTCTGTTATAAATTTTGATATTCCTCCTGATATTTCTCCATTTTCATCCCATTTGGTCCAGGCAAGCCCTTTGGCTCCTACTTCTTCTGTTGTTGCAAAGTCACCCATTTTGTCGAAAAACTTTCTTCCTTGTTTTGCTCCTTCTGGTACAACTATTGCTTTTATTGTTTTACCTGCAAATGCTCTAAAATCTGAGTTCTTAAAAGCTTTAGTTACATCTTGAATTATTAATGGATTTCTCAAATCAGGTTTATCGATTCCATACTTTTCCATCGCTTCTTTATATGGAATTCTTAAGAAAGGTCCTTCATCAACTTCCCAATTTGTAAATTTTTTAAATGTATATGGTATTACATCTTCTATGACTTTGAAAACATCTTCTTGTGTTGCAAAACTCATTTCAAAGTCTAGTTGGTAGAACTCCCCTGGCGCTCTATCTGCTCTAGGATCTTCATCTCTAAAACAAGGTGCTATTTGATAATATTTATTAAATCCTGATACCATCAATAATTGTTTAAATTGTTGAGGTGCTTGTGGCAAAGCATAGAATTCTCCTGGATTAAGTCTACTTGGTACTAAATAATCTCTTGCTCCTTCTGGTGAAGAATTTGCCAAAATTGGAGTCTGGATCTCTGTAAAATTCAGCTCATCCATTTTATCTCTTAATGTTTTTAAAATTTTCGAACGCAATAAAATATTTTGGTGTAATTTTTCGTTTCTCAAGTCTAAAAATCTATATTGTAACCTTAAATCCTCTCTTACTTCTTGATCTGTATTGATTTCAAATGGTAAAGTTCCTTTACATACTCCTAAAACTTCAATTTCAGTAGCTGTAACTTCAATTTCACCTGTTGGCATTTTTAAGTTTTTACTACTTCTTTCTACTACTTTTCCCTTTACATGAACACAACTTTCCTTTGGATATTCTTTTACTTGTTCTTGTAATTTTTTATCACTTATTATTATTTGAGTTATTCCAAATTCATCTCTTAAATCTATAAATTCCATTCCACCAAGATTTCTAATTTTTTGAATCCATCCTGATAATTCTACTTCTTCATTTATATTTTTTATTGTTAATTCTCCACACGTTTTTGTTCTGTACATTTTTGTTCCTCCATTTTTTCGCTATCTCTGATAGATATTTTACCACAAAATACGTGTTTTGCCAACTTAGTTTTAAAAATTATAAACTTTATAATAACCGAATTATATAAATTTCTTTGAACTAAGAAAGAATTAGTATAAAAAAAACGAACCTAAAAATTTTTTATCAAATAAAATTTGTAAAAAATTTTAGGCACGTTACAACTATTTAGTGCATAATAACAAAACTTTAATCTCCTAGGCCAAAACTTACACCTAGTGCATTGTTTACCTTATCTATTATTTTTTCATCTTCTATATGTCCTATTTTTTCTTTTAATCTACTTTTATCTATTGTCCTTATTTGTTCAGCAAGCACAACTGAATTACTTTTTAGCCCACATGTCTCAGAATCAATATTTATATGTGTTGGTAATCCTGTTTTATTCATTTGAGATGTTATAGCTGCTGCTATAACTGTTGGACTATATTTATTTCCCATATCATTTTGGATTATTAATACTGGTCGAATTCCACCTTGTTCTGAACCAACAACTGGACTCAAATCTGCATAAAACATATCTCCTCTTTTTATTTGCATTTTCTTCACTCCTAATATTGATAGATTATCAAGATTAATTATTGTAACCAATATTTCTAAATTTTAGTAGAGAGATTCATTTATACTATTATAATTTATTAATCTATTTCATCTCTACTTTATTATATACTATGTAAACTGTTATTTTTTTGTTAATATCTTTTATTTCCATTGTTGATGGTTTTCCTGTTTTTCTATTAATATATAAAGTTTTGTTTTTGACATATTTATTATTTTCTGAAATTGTTTCTATTATAATCTCTTCATCATTTTGATAAATGTTACTTTTACTGATATTATTTTCAAAATCTTTTATAAACTTATGCAAGTCCATATCATTTTGTTCTATTCCATTATACCCTTCAAATATCTTTGTTAAATTCAAATCTGTATTTTCTAATGTTATTTTATTGTTCTCAGTAGTAATTTTTATTCCCTTCAAACTTTCTGGTTCTAAAATTTCTTGAGTCGATATAGAATTTTTTTTATATTGTTGTTTTATTTTATATTTGTTTTCATTCTTATTGCTAGTTACTGTTACTTCCACTTCTGCTTCATATTCTTTCATTTTAAAAATATCTTTTACATCATCTTGATTAATATTAGTATTTCCAACTTTGTTAGTTTTAACCTTAAAAATGCAAATTATCAAAATTATTATAAAAAAAATTATTAGACCGAAAAATTAATTTTTTGTTCAATTTTTTTCCCCCTTTATAAAAAACGGAATTAAGATTTTCTAAGCAATAAAAAAGATGCTACATTTCTTGTAACATCTTATTCTAAAAAATTTAAAATATTCTATTTTGTTAATGTTGAAAAGTACTCATTAAGCATATTTATAAGTTGATCTTTATCTTCTATTTTATTGATTGAACTTCTGAATTCACTTGAATTTCTTAAATTTTTTGTGTACCATGCGATATGTTTTCTAAGCTCTTTTATTGCATTTTCACCTTTCAATTCTACCGTTAGTCTTATATGCTTTTTCATAGTTTCTAATTTTTCTTCATTTGAAACCGGTGGCAAATATTCACCCGTCTTCAAATAATAATTAATTCGTTTAAATATCCATGGATTACCTAATACTCCCCTACCAATCATTATTCCGTCTACCCCTGTATATTTCAACATATAACGTGCAGAATCTTCATCTACAACATCTCCATTTCCTATTACAGGAATAGTCTTTACTGATTCTTTTACTCTTTTTATTATATCTAAATTTGCTTGTCCTGTATAAAACTCACTTCTTGTTCTTCCATGCACTATAATAGCTGAAGCACCTGACAATTCTGCTCTTTTAGCCAAGTCGTCTGCAACTATATGCTCTTTATCCCATCCTGTTCTTATTTTTACAGTAACTGGAACTCTTGAACTTTGAACAACTGCCTTAATAATTTCTTCTGCTTTATCTAAATCTAATAAAAGTCGGCTTCCATCTCCATTTTTTACTACTTTAGGCACAGGACATCCCATATTTATATCTAAAATATCTATTGGGCAATTATCGTTTAAATATTTTGCAGCATAAGTCATCGCTTCTATATCACTACCAAAAATTTGATAACTTATTGGTCGTTTTTCCCCTGTTGTATCTAATATTCTTTGTGACTTTTGTTCATTGTATATTAATCCTTTACTACTAATCATTTCTGTGCATACCAATCCTGGCTTTGGATCTATTTCTTCACAAATTCGACGAAAAGGCAGGTCTGTTACACCTGCCATTGGAGCTAATATTAAGTTATTTTCTAATTCTACATTTCCTATTTTCATTTTATTCTCCGTTGGGTTTTATTGTTTTTATTTTTTGTGTTTTCATTCTTTTCTATACAGCCACGTAGTTATTATCCTCCAACAAAGATTGTCTTCTGCCTTTTACTGCTTATATTCATCAAAATTCCAACACATATAAAGTTTGTAATAAGTGAGCTTCCTCCATAGCTTATAAAAGGAAGTGGCACACCTGTTATAGGCAATAGCCCCATAACCATTCCAATATTTTCTATCATATGGAATAAAAATATTCCTGTAATTCCTGTTGCTATTAGAGTTCCTGTCGTATCTTTAGCTGTTTTCGCAACATATAAAGAATTGGTAATAAACAGGACATATAAAATTATTATAATTGCTGCTACAATAAATCCCATTTCTTCCCCTATTACAGAAAATATAAAGTCAGTCGTCTTTGGATATAAAAAACCTAATTGAGTTTGGTTTCCTTTTAAGAATCCCATTCCTGTTAATTGTCCAGCTCCTATTGCTAACTTTGATTGAATTATATTATATCCAGCTCCTCTTGGATCTGACTCTGGGTTTAAGTATATATCAATTCTTGATTTAGCATGTTCAGGTAACACAAATTGATAAATTAAAGGTACTGCTATTATTATTAATAATGTTGTTATTATTATATATTTTTTATCTATTCCTGCTACAATCATCATCAATGCTGTCGCTACTATAAAAGCTGTTGCAGTTCCATAATCTGGTTGTTTAGCAATTAATAATAATGGCAATGCCAAAACTGCTAATACTAATAAAACTCTAGTCGGTCTGCTTATATCTTCTTTATAGTCTCTTTGGATTTTTGATATTATAAAAGTTAAAAATAATATCACTATTGGCTTTGCAAATTCTGCTGGTTGAAATGAAAATCCGCCTATATCAAACCAACTAGTTGCACCATTAACTTGTGGGGTGAATAATACTGCAAACAACAAAATAATTGACGCCACATAGAGTCCAGGCGATATTTTTACTAGTACCTCATAATCTACAAAAACCATTATAAGTAATACTACTAAACTAATTCCTAACCATATTAACTGTTTAGTAAATTCTTCAGTTTCTGATTCTTGAGTTGCTGAAAATAATGCTACTAATCCTATTACACATAAAATTAAAGCAATTATTAACAAACTCCATTGTATATTTTTTAATTCTCTCTTTCTCATTATTCACTCTTTTTCCTATCATACTTTAATCTATATGTTTTTCTCTTTTGTTTTCTATTTTTTGTTTACTGTTTGTTTTTTTTCTGTTTGTTTTTTTGCTTTTATTGATTCAATTGTACTTGATGCATCTTCTACATATTCTTCAATATTTTTGTCAAATGTATTATCATCAATATCAAGTTCGTCTTTTTCCTCAACTTCATTCTCAACTATTGTTTCAACATTTGGTTTAGTTTTATTTTCTTCTACTTTTTCTTCTTTTTTAGACTTTTCTTTCTTAGGTTGATCTTTTACTTCATTTTTGATTTCAGCTTTGACTTCATTTTTTATATTCAATATTGGAATATTGGCATATAGAGCTGGTGCTCCTGTTGTTCCATCTCCATTTTCCTTGTTTGTAAGTCTAACATCAATTGCATCATCATCTACCTCTATATATTTCTTTATAACATCTATAATTTCCTGTTTCATCAACTCTAGAAAGTCTACTGATACATTAGCTCTATCTTGCATTAGTACTAGATGTAATCTTTCTTTTGCCGCATCTTTTGAATTTGATGGTGCTATTTGTTTTTTATTGCTTTTTTTAAACATTTTTCTAATGCTTTCGAACATTATCTAACCTCCATCCTATTGTTATTTTTTAAAGAAATTCTTTAATTTGGCAAAAAAGCCATCTTCTACACCAGGTATTGTAACTTCAATCTTTTCTCCTAATATCCTTTTTGCAATTTCAATATATACTTTTCCTGATGGCGCTTTTTTGTTTTGGATAACAGGTTCCCCTTTATTTGTTTGTGTTATGATGTATTCATCATCTGGTACTACACCAATTAAATCTATTGACAATAAATCTACTATATCATCAACATCCATCATTTCACCTTTTTTTACCATACTTGGTCTTATTTTATTAATTACCAATTCTGGATTTCTTATTTCAGATGATTCTAATAAACCTATAATTCTATCAGCATCTCTGATAGCAGATATCTCTGCAGTTGTTACTACGATTGCTCTATCCGCTCCTGCAATTGCATTTTTGAATCCTTGCTCTATTCCAGCTGGACAATCAACTAATATGTAATCAAATTCCTCCTTTAACTTGTTTGTTAATTCTATCATTTGTTCTTCGTTTACTGCGCTTTTATCTCGTGTTTGGGCTGCAGGTAATAGGTAAAGTTCTTTAAATCTTTTATCTTTTATAAGGGCTTGTCTTAATTTGCATTTTTCTTCAACTACATCAACGATGTCATATACTATTCTGTTTTCTAGTCCCATTACAACGTCTAGGTTTCTTAATCCGATATCTGTATCAATTAAAACTACTTTTTTTCCTTCTACTGCTAAACTAGACCCTAAATTTGCTGTCGTTGTTGTTTTTCCTACTCCACCTTTACCTGATGTGATTACAATAACTTCTCCCATATCTTTCCTCCTTAGGATTTTAAAAACACATTTTTAATAACATTATAATACTACGGATATAGGCAAAAGTCAATAAATTTACATAAGAAAATAAATAAAAAAATAACCCTAATTTTAATTAGGGTTTATTCTTCAACTTGTACATATGCCACATTTTCTTCTGTACTATATTCTGCTTTAAAATATCCTCTATTTTTGTTAACACTTTTTATAAATTCCTCTTCATTGTCAACTTTTACACCTTCTGGTATCTCTTCTATTGATTCATTTAACGTTACCCATTTGTATGTAGTTTGTGTTTTGTCATTCTGTATTGTCAAATCTCTATTTTTTGTCCCTGACAAATAAGTATATCCTTCTGGAATTTCAATTCCATCAATAAATCTAAGATTTATATATGTCTCATCTTTTTCTCTATCCGAATAATATTTTTTATTATTTGCACTTATTCCTTTCACATAATACACATTTTGGCTTACATCATTTACAATGTATAAATCTGAATAGTTGCTTAATTCTCGAGTTGACATATTTGCTGTTACTCGACCATAATCTTTTCCATAGTTAAGTGTTACACCTTCTAGCGCTTTTAAATCTATAACATAAAATTTTCCAGCCGTTAATTCTTCTTCTGAAATCCAATTGTTCTTTAAATCGTCTTTACCTTCTAATGAATATTCTGAAGTAGTATAAATAGGTAAATTTCCATATTTTATATAATATGC
>CANQPF010000023.1 GCA_947625665.1 uncultured Clostridia bacterium
ATTAGATGTTTTTTCATATATGTATACATATCCTCCACTTTTAATTGTTTCATCAGGGTCATTGAATTTTAATGTTATAGAAGATCCACTTTCGTCATATTTTATTTCTTCTAGTGTTGGTATCTCTTTTAAAATTTCTACTGTTATTGTAATCTTATTATCTTTTAATGGTATTTCCTTATCAGTATCCAATACTATACCAGTTATTGTATAACTTTTTTGCCCATAACTCTTACCATCTTCAAAAGTAGGTGTTGGCAATTTTACGTGATAATACCCACTTTCTTCATTATATTTTGCCTCATAATATTCACCATTAATCTTTACTTTTTTCACACTTGTAGCTGGCATGATTTCTATATCAAGTAATAATTCTACTTGATTACCTTTCTTTACCTTATATATACCGCCTTCTACATCTTGTATTTTTTCGACACTTTCTGAAGGTTCTGGCGAAATCGTCGCCGTTGGATCTACACTTGCAGTCGGTATTACTGTAGGCTCAGCCGTTGGTATTGCTGTTGGTACAATTGATGGTTCAATCGTTGGTATCTCTGTTGGCTTAATTGTAGGGTTAGTCGTTGGTTCTGTTGTTGAAGGATTTGTAGGAGTTATTGTAGGAATTGTTGTTGGCGCTGTTGTTGGTTTTTCTTCCCCTCCAGGATTTGGTTGTTCAGTAGTACCAGTACCACTTCCAGAGCCTGACGGTTTTCCTGGATTTGTATTTCCTGTGTTAGAATTTCCAGAGCCTGATGGTCTTTTTGAAATTGTACCTCCTAAAACACTTGCTGATTTTACCGCTACATTACTTTTCGTGTCATTTCTTGCACTTCTCAATACTCTACCAATATCGGCTGTTGATATTTCACCATCTAAATTCACATCAAGTTGAGCATTATCAAGTTGTGCGTTGTTTGCGTCTGTATTTTGGTTATCTGTTTTTTCATCTGGGTTCTCTATTTCCAATAAATAATTCACTATTTTATCTGAATCATCATAGTCAGTAATTTTGTCATTATTCACATCTGTTTTTTCAGTCCTTAAAATATTTATAGCTAATATAACCATTGCTAATAAAACAATTCCGCTTATTATTGAAATTATTGATTTTTTGTTTTTATTAATTTTATTATTATTCGTATTTATATATATTAAAAAGGCAATTATTAAAATAGATAATGTAATAGGAATAATAGCAAGATACTTATATGTATTCTTTTCAGTTTTTACACTAATTTTATCATTACTTGTATTTTTTATCTCATCAGGTGTAGTGTTTTGAGTACCATTACCGACCTGCACTTCAACACTATTTCCATCTATTGAAATATCATCTTCTCCATTAGTAGATGTTACATTTCCAATAGAAATTGTTGTCTTTCCTTGTTTTGCATTATCTCGTACTTTTAATTTAATTTGAACAAGTTTTTTTCCACTTTCTCCTGATTTATTAATTAATGCAAATTTTCTATTCGTACTATTATAATTGATATCAGACCAGTTTTCTTGTTCTTCAAAATTTTCTGTATTTATTGTTTCAAATACATCTTCATCATAACTCAGCTTCGCAGTATATGCATAAGCTGATTGCTCTTCCCTGCTAAAATTAATAGAAACAGTGATTTCATCTCCTGACTCAACACTGTTTTTATTTAAATTCATTTCTACTTTTTCATTTGCAAATACATTCAGAGAGAATGTAACTATAAAAATAAAAATAATTGATACTATTACTTTTTTCATGTTCAACAATCCCCTTTACCATAAACTTTATATTGCCTCAATTTTATCAAAAAAATAGACAGATGTAAAGATAATTGTTTGACTTTTGGTTTAATTTTATAGTAGTATAACTATATAAGGAGGTATAGATATATGTTTGATTTTCATATGCATTCTAAATATTCTGATGGAGTTTATGATATAGATGAAATATTAGAAAAAGTAAAATTAAATAATGTAAAATATTTTTCATTAACTGACCACGATACTATAGATGGATCAAAAAGAATACTATTAGAATATAAAGATTTTTTAACAAAAAATAACATTAAATTTATTATAGGCGCCGAACTTAGTACGGCTATAAATAATTATAAAACACATTTATTAGCTTATGACTTCGATTATAAAGATAAAAATATGACTACACTTATAAAGAAATTACAAACAAACAAATGGAATGAATCTTTATATAGAATTAAAAACCTTAAAGAATTATTTGGTATTTCTTTAAGTGATGAATCTATAGAATATTTGAAAAATAGAGGTAGTGTAACTAAGCCTAACATAGCTGAATGTATGAAAAATGAAGGCTTTGTCAAATCAAAAGGAGAAGGTATCAGAGAATATATTAATAAAATTCCGAAAAAGAATTTTTATCTTGATTCAAAAGAAGCAATAAAATTAGTACATGCAGCAAAAGGAAAAATCTTTCTTGCTCATCCCTTTGGAGAAAGCAGCGATGAAATATTTGACATATCAAATGTAGAACCATATGTAAAATCTCTAGTTGATGCAGGTATTGATGGTATGGAATGCTACTACTCAGCTTATGATAACGAAAGAATTTCGTTCTTATTAAAATTAGCTAAAAAATACAACTTACTTGTTTCAGCTGGTAGTGATTGTCATGGTAGACCTAATAGATATGGTAATATTGGTCAAACTTCATCAGACAATACTAAAGTAAATCCTGATTTACTTTCTATTCTTTCAATAATTTAATAGTTACATATAATAAATATTTAAATAAAGCACTAAACATTTAAGTCTAGTGCTTTATTTCTCATCAAAACATTTATCTTTACTTTCTTCATCACTTTCTTTATCATTTCCAAATCCGTATATACCTAATCTCTCAATTGCATCTCCTATGTATTCTCCTTTTTTTAATATTATTTTATCTACTGGTAATGAAGCCATCAAGCTTTGCCATTTTTCAAAATTTTTAGAAAATATATCCAAAAATTTCTGTGAATTATTTCTACTTCTTGCTCTTTCTAAATAATCTTCTTTTTGAGATTCTTCTGGATCTGGGTATGCAATTAGAAAGTCAATATTTTCTTCCACCATTTTCATATTAAAGTCATATTTTCCTAAAACAAAAACAATATCATATTTTTCTTTTGCTTCTTGAATTGCCTTTATATAATTTTGAGGCCATTCAGGATTTCTAGAACAATTCAAATTAAGTTTTACTTCTTCTAAATTTTTAATATTAGGATCTAATATGTATTTGTATTTTGTAGATTCTAAGTCAATTATATTTAAATCTGATCTTCTTCCCAAAGTTGATTTTCCTATGCATGGAAATCCCGCTATTATTTTTCCCATAATTTGTTACATCTCCTTACTATTAAATAAACTTAATATTGTTAAATTATTTTGACTTACTTTACAATCTTCTAGTGTAATTTCACCTATTTTTCCAATCTTGTCTTTTGTGCCGTAATATCCACTTCCTCCAGATATCAAAATATTTTTTTCTTTTGCAATATTTAATAGATAATTAATTTGTGCATTGTTATACATAGGATAGTAACACTCCATACCATCAATACCATCTTTTATTAAACCAGTTACATAATCATTAAATTCATTATCTTCAAAAATCTCATCACGGTCTTCTCCAAAAGGATGAGCTAGAAATACTTTTCCTCCTGCTTTATGAACTTTTTCAGTAATTGCGCTAGGAGTAATTGTAGAAACTTTTAATAAATCAAATAGTTCCTGCATAAATTCACTATTTTCTTCAAAGCCATAAGCTAATAGATGAGTTTCTCTTCCTTGATAACTTGTAATTAGCTCTACACCAATTAAAAATTTAATGTCATTTTTTATTAAAAAATCATTGTGCTCTAATATTCTTTTTGCCCCTTCTATAGTATTGCAATCTGTTAGTGAAAAAAACTTTATTTTCTTTTCTTTTATTTCTTGTAATATTTGCACTTCATCTAATACTCCATTTGACCAAGTTGAATGTATATGAAAATCATACATAAATTATTCTCCTTTTACTATTATTTTTACCTTCCTGTTTAAATATTTATTTAGCTAATCCGATCATCCTCACTTCTTGTTTTTCTTTCATTAGATACACTAAAATGCCTACAATCTAGTTCATTGATTTGACTTTTCAATATATTATTAAAGGCTATAGCAGTCTTTTTAGGTGTTATACCTAATAATCCATCCCCATACAAATCCACATCGCAGAAACTTGCATTTTCTTCGCCATTTTGTATCATATTTTCAAAATCATTTACATCATCTTTTCTATAACCACAATTTTTCATAAATTCTATATAATCTTTTCCAGAAATTTTTAAAGCATTTACTGAACCTTTTAGTAATTTATGTCCTGGATAATCGAAAGGAGTTAACAAATCAATTGATCTTGGATCAAACCTATCTATGTTCTTTTCTCCTATTTCAACTCTTTTATAATTGTGCCAATTGTATTGAATAGCACCTTGAATAATTTTTTTTCCTATAGCTCTAATTTTATCAGATAAAATACTTAATGTTTTACCTGTCCCCATGTTATCATCTAAAACTAAAATTGGCTCATCAGCTTGCAGATATAAATCATTAGAAGTAATTTCACCCAATTCTCTCTCCCTAACTTCTGTGTTTCTTATATTGTCAACTACATACAAACTTAAAAGCACATTAGTATAATCATAACCATGTAATGATTTAAGAAATGGGCCAATATATATTGAACCTAAACCTGGAGTTATAACATTTCTCTTCTTACTAAATTTTAGTGCATTTGCGTAAATATATAATAACGCTTTATTATCCATTTCAATTGCCCTATCAGGTACTAGTAAATCTCCAGTTGGTAATTTATTACTTGATGGTAGAATAGGTTTTCCGTTTAAAGAAGTTTATAATATTTCGTACATCATCTTCTAGACACTTTTTTGCCTCTTCCATATGGTTTTCTTCCTGAGGTGATGTGACTTTTCTTTGAAATTCATTAAAAAAAACTTTGCCAGATGCATTTAATATATTTTCAAGTATAATAAAATTTTTCTTATCTAAATTACCTGTCAAACGTGTTTTTAAATTTTCTCGTTTTTCTGATTGTTCACTATAAGTATCCTGTTTGTAATAAGAATCATAATTTCTAGATAAATAACAATTATCTTCTACTTTTGTAACTAAATCTTCTATCCCTTCTACATCCTTTAACGTAAATATTCCCATAAAATCAAACTCACTTAAATTTACAACTTCCATATTTTTTCTCCTTGTTTGATAAACATAAAATATTTGCATCGACATTATATCATCTTTTCAAAGGGATTTCAACTTATTTAATAGAAATTTTAATATCTTAATTTAGTTTTTTTATGTTACTATACAATATATTCAATTTTATTATTAGGAAAATATTTATGCATTTGTTCACGAATAAACACTTCTGCTTCACCTCTTACATCTTTTCTATAACAATACTTTCCTCTTCCTCTCCCTGTCATTAACTCCTTATCATATAAATTAATTGCATTGGGAAAAGCCTCTTCATTTATTTTTGTATGAACATAACTATAAGTCATAAAAATTATCTCAAAAAAAACATCCTTCTTAACTTTTTCTGATAACTGTTGATTAAGAGTTTGAATCAATTCTTTATATAAATTTTGCCAATTATCAACTAAAATAACTGGAGCTATTAATATTCCAATTTTATATCCTGCTTCTTTTAACTTATTAATCGCTTCGATACGCCCTTTTAATCTTGAAGTTCCAAATTCAACTCTATTTATAATATCTTCAGGATTTACACTCATACGCACAGTTATTTTTCCTTGATGATCTAATGGTAAAATGGGTTCTACCATATCAAATTTCGTAGGAAATGTTAAATGTCCTTTTTTTACATTTTTAAAATTTTCTATTGTCCAAACTAAATTATTAGTAATAGTATTTTCTAAAACCATATCACTATTGCTTCCTATTTCAAAAGTTAATTCTCTTTCGGATTTTTCTGAAGTCTTAATTATTTTTTCGAGCATTTTCTCTCTATTAACAAATAATCTAAGGTATGCACATTTATTATAATTACATACTAAATAACAATACATACAGGATGCTGTACATCCAGATGAAGTGTAAGGTACTAAATAATCTGAAGTTTTATGATTTTCTACAAATTTATGTGTTTTTCTTATTCCAATAATTAAATTTCTTTTCATATTAGGAAACTCTTTATTTGGATTTTTTCTCATTTCTTCAATATTATTATGACTTTCAATTTCAAATTTAAGTATATCATTATATTTATCCATTAGTTCTTTACCTAAAGGATAATCCAATATTTCTTTTTCAAAATAAATAGCTTTTGGTTTAAACATTATTACCTCCTTTATTATATAAGGTATATATATATTCTAACCAAAAGCTTTTTCCATATTCTTAATTCAAATCTAAAATTGCAGCTCTACTTCCGAGCATTAATGTTGATCTTTTATAATCAAAACATATAACTTTATCGCCTTCTTTTACTTTATCATAAACTTTTTTCAATACTCGAATTCTGTATTGCTCTTCCCCACTACCATCTATAGCTGTAATATAATAATATCTTTTGCCATGATAATATTTTCTTATATCATTTTTTTCTTCTACAAATTTTTCTTTAACAGTAGCTGGATAACAATTTTCTATTTCACTTACTTTTAAAGGATAATCCGGCAATATTGCTATAACAAATATTAACAAAAAAAGTAATAAAGGTATTATAGTAAAAAACAATAAACAAGCAATACTATTTGTTCTTATTCCTATAATAATTCCGTGATACAAGTATTATTAGAATTAAAGCATAAAATAAATAATTATCATATAAAGTTATTTCTCTCCTGAATTTAGCAAATCCTTCTACATCCTTTTTACTAGGTGTATATATATCTTTTTCTAATCTTTTTATATCATCGTCATTTAATTTTGCTGGCATGTACGTAACAGCAAATTCTTTAGGATAAAATTCAAAGCAAATTATTTTATCACCAACTCTAAAGAAATTAAACTGAAGATCCGTAGCCCTTACAACATCTAACTCTCTATATTGTCCTTTTTCAGCTAAAAAAATTGAAAATTTTCTCTGCTTGTAATATTTTCTGCGAAGCACTCCAACCTTTATGTTATGTACATTATTGAGATTGCACTTATTAACTTTGCTTGCTTCATCAACTGATGGAACTACTACTCCTAATGCATAAATAGATGTAGCAATAAGACATATATATCCAGCAATATCATTTAGAAAAAACATAAATGCAGTTATTATAATAAAAGCAGTTAATACCAAAAACAGATATGAATTAACTTTCATCTTATATTTTTTATATTCTAGTTTCCATTCAGTTATAGCTTCATATAATAATTTTTGTTTCTCTTTAGTACTCAATAATTCCATTATTGCCCTATTTCCTTTCCAAATTTATCTAGAAATTCTTCATTGTTCTGAGTTTTTACCATTTCATTTATAACTTTTTCGGTAACTTCTGCTACAGTTGAATTATTACTGTTTAAAGCTTTTCTAAGCATATAAACTGTCTCATATTCTTTTTGCGTTAAAAGTAAATCTTCTCTTCTAGTTCCAGATTTATTAATATCAATTGCAGGAAATATTCTTTTTTCTGAAAGTCGTCTATCTAGGTGAACTTCCATATTACCTGTACCTTTGAACTCTTCAAATACAACATCATCCATTCTTGAACCTGTTTCAATTAAAGATGTTGCAAGAATTGTAAGACTTCCACCATTCTCTATGTTTCTTGCTGCACCAAAGAATTTTTTAGGTTTATGAAGAGCCGCTGGATCCAATCCACCAGATAACGTTCTTCCTGATGCAGGTATAACTAAATTGTATGCTCTAGCTAGTCTAGTTATACTATCTAATAAAATTACTACGTCCTTACCTTGTTCAACAATTCTCTTTGCTCTATCTAATACCATTTCAGCAACTTTTGCATGATGTTCTGGCATTTCATCAAAGGTTGAATAAATAACTTGTCCTTTTATAGACCTTTTCATATCTGTAACTTCTTCTGGTCTTTCATCTATTAGCAATACAATTAGCTCTACTTCTGGATTATTTCTAGTAATACTGTTTGCAACTTTCTTTAACAAAGTTGTTTTACCAACTTTAGGAGGAGCAACAATCATTCCTCTTTGTCCTTTTCCAATTGGAGAAATAAGATCTATTATTCTCATTGCATATTCATTTGAAACTGTCTCAAGCTTTAATCTTTCTGTTGGATATATTGGAATTAATTCATCAAATTTTTTCCTTTTAGCAGCTTTTTCTGGATGTTCTCCGTTTACTTCTCCAACAAATATTAGAGATGGAAACTTTTCTCCTTCTTTTTCTCTAGCAATACCTTTAATCATATCACCACTATCTAACCTAAAACGTCTAATTTGAATTGGAGAAATATAAACATCTTTAGGAGTTGATAAATAATTTTCACCTCTTAAAAATCCGTATCCATCTGGTAAAACATCTAATATACCTTCAGCTATTTTATCATCTGGATTTGTAATCTTATATTCGTGATTTCCTGAAGTTATTATAGTTTCCTCATATTCATTTTTATTTTCTTCTAAATCGATAGATGATTCTTGATTATCCAAAACTCGGGTTAAAACTTCTATTAATTCATCTTTTTTCAATTTAGAAATATTCTTAATATTATTTTCTTTTGCTATTTTTTTTAATTCTGTAACATTTAAATTTTTTATGTCTTCTGTCATAAAAACCTCCTTAGCTTTATTTAATTTTAACTTTTTTGGGAATTTTTTTAAGAACTAATACATTAATAATTATAACACATTTTTATAAATTTGGAAAGAATTTCAAAAAAATAGTCCATATAAATGGACTACATTCCTTGATCTATATATACTTTTTCGTTAGGTAAATACATATCTAGGTATTCTCTAGCTGCTTGCTCTATGTATTCTAAAGAATCTATATTATCTTTTTTAGCAGTTAATTGTTCTTTATATTCATTTTGTTCTTGAATTTGTGCATTCAAATCTTCTTTATTTTTACTATATTGATCAAGCGCATTTTGTTGATTAACAATTGTATATACTAGATATGCGCCTACAATAATAAATAAAAATGTTATTAAAAACTTCTTCATAAGTTAAAAATCACCAATTCTTTCCTAAATTCTTACGTAAAGGTGCTCAATATACACCATATTTATATATACTCCATTTTTTTCTATATTCCTTCTTTTTTTCTTTCTTTTTTGACATTTATTTTTTTCAGATTTATTGTTAAAAAAGTATAAGGACATAAAAATACTTTTTTTATAATAGAAATAATTTTAACATTTACCTTTATAAAAATTTTACTGATTGTAAACAAATAAATAATAACCCCAAAAAAAGTTCCTAAAAGCATGAATAATCTAAATTCACCGTCATTAAATATAAATGTAGTATATAGTAATAAAAAACCAGTTAAAACCCAAAATAAAATATCTTGCATATAAATAACAACGTCTTTATGTTTAAAAGATTTTCTTAATACTCTAAAAATATCAAATAATATACCTATCAACAATCCGTCAATTAAGAAAATAATAAATAGATGCAATTGATTTAAAGTCATTAAAAACACTTTCCTTATTTAAATATTTTACTTATTAAACTACCACTCTTCGCATTTGAAGTATCACTATCACTATAAGAAAGATATGATATTTCTCCTTCAACAATTACTTCAGAAGTATCTATACTTAATTTATTAATTCTGAGATTTTCTCCTTTAACAGTCAAAAGGCCTAATTCAGTTTCAACCATTACGACCTGATCGTCAAAACTCAAAACATCTACTACTCCAGAAATGCTTAATTTTTCTCTATTCTCTAATACTAAATTTTGTATAACTCCAATGTTTGTACTCTTTTTATCTTCAATTGTCATTTCCCCTACCTCCTATTTTATTGCTTTTATTTATATATATTCGGAGCTTTAATTATTTAGAACAAAACAACAAGAAAAGTGGACCTAATATTTTTTAAGGTCCACTATAACTTTAATTTATAAAACACTATGAATCTTCTCTAGAATTTCATCACTGACCATGTTCTTAAAATCTATTGATATTTTTGTTTCAGAAACATTTAAATTTAACATTTCCAATTTGTTTTTTTCAATTTCTGAAATAACTTTCTTTAAAGCTGTTGTATTTCGAATTATACCATTACCAATTATTGATATTCGTGATATATCTTTTTTAACAATACTCTTTATAGTATTTTCTTCTATTACGTCCGATACTACACTTCCAGCCTCTTTATTAAAAGTTGATTTTGTTATTATAGGAATTTTAAATTTTTCTCCAATTTCAACACTTCTATTATGAAGTACTTTTGCACCTTCACTAGATAAAGCTAACATCTCTTCATATGATAATGCAGGTATTTTCTTTGCTGACTTTATAATATTAGGATCTGCTGTATATACACCTTCAACATCGGAAAAAATATAGCAATTTTTAGCTTTTAGCGCTGCTGCTATTGCGATTGCTGTTGTGTCTGATCCTCCTCTTCCAAGAGTCGTAATATCTAAATTTTCATTAAAGCCTTGAAAACCTGCTATTACTACGATTTTTCTTTCTTCTAATTCTTTATTAATTCTTGTAGTATCTATATTTTCTATTATAGCATTTTGATTTGTATTATTAGTAAAAATTCCAGATTGCCAACCAGTAAGAGAAATTGCCGGATATCCCTTTTCATTTAATAGCATACTAAGCTTAGCAATTGATATCTGTTCACCAGCACTTAATAGTACATCCAACTCTCTATCTGAAGGATCTCTTGACAATTCTTCTGATTCACGAATTAACTTATCAGTAGTTTTTCCTTGAGCAGAAACTATTACTACTATGTTATTGTTCTTGTCATATAAATCTATTATTTTTTCTGCAGCCATGTCTAGTCTCTCATTACTTGCAACAGAACTTCCTCCAAATTTTAAAACGATTGTATCCATATCCTTTACCTTCTTTGTCATCTTGTAAAAAGACATCTAATTATAGATATTCTTTATATATATTATATGTTCGGCACTAATATTATGTGTAAAATAATATTAGTGCTAAAGTTTCTTCTTCAAATAAGCCTCGATAAAATCATCTATATTTCCATCCATAACAGATTCCACATTTCCAACTTCATAATTAGTTCTGTGGTCTTTAACCATTGTATATGGACAAAAAACATAAGAACGAATTTGGCTTCCCCAAGCTATATCCTTTTGTTCCCCTTTTAAATCTTCTATTTTTTCCTTTTGTTCCTTTTCTTTTAAATCTAACAATTTTGACTTTAACATTCTCATTGCTGTTTCTCTATTTTGAATTTGAGAACGTTCAGATTGACAAGCAACTACTGTATTAGTTGGAATATGAGTGATTCTCACAGCAGAAGATGTCTTATTTATATGTTGACCTCCAGCTCCAGATGCTCTATATGTATCTACCCTTAAATCATCTGGATTAATATCTATCTCAATATCATCAGTTATTTCCGGTAAAATTTCAATAGAAGCAAAAGAAGTATGTCGTCTTCCCCCACTATCAAAAGGAGATATTCTTACTAAACGATGCACTCCCTTTTCACACTTTAAATATCCATAAGCATTATCTCCAATCACTTCAAAAGTAACACTTTTTAAACCTGCTTCATCACCTTCCAAATAGTCTAACTCTTTTACTTCGTATTCATTCTTATTTGCCCATCTAGAATACATTCTATATAACATTTCAGCCCAATCTTGAGATTCTGTTCCTCCTGCACCTGGATGAATTGTGACTATTGCATTATTGGCATCATATTTACCTGATAATAAAGTTGCAAGTTCAAATTTTTCAACTTCTTTTTGGATTTTTTTAGAGTCTTTTTCAACTTCTATAGCTATTTCCTCATCATTTTCAATCTTTGCTAATTCGCCAAGTTCAATACATTCAGAAACTTTTTTCTCTAGTTCTCTATAAGTATTGCATTTAAATTTTAAATGTTTTATATTCGCTAATACTTTTTTTGATTTCTTATTGTCGTTCCAAAATCCTTCTTCCATTGTTTGAGATTCTAAATATTGAAGTTGGAGTTCCAATTTACATATATCTAAAGAATTTCCAAGATCATTTAATTTATTTTTTTGATTAGTTAACAACTTTAAATCCTCATCTAAATCAATCATTCCAGTCTCTCCTAAACTTGTTTTATTTCTTGAACATTATATAGTATTTTAAAAAAATGGTCAATAAAAATAAAGGAATTTATTGAAATTCCTTTATTCTGTATCTCTATTTTCATCATTAATTTTTCTTAAATCTTCTTTTACTATTTTGAATATATTAATCATCTTAGGATCAAATGCTGTACCACTTTGATTGATTATAAATTCTTCTGCTTCTTCATAAGGCATTGCCTTTTTATATATTCGATCATTTACAAGAGCATCATATACATCTATTATAGCCATAATGCGTGACTCTACTGTTATCTCATCATGTTTTAATCCTTCTGGATAACCTGTTCCATTATATTTTTCATGATGATGATATACAATGTCTTTAGCATATTTTAAAACATTATTTGATAATTTATTCCCATACGTACCTTCCAAAGTATCCCTTCCAATAGTTACATGTTCTTTCATTATTGCATATTCTTCATCAGTTAATCTTCCAGGTTTATTTAATATATTATCTGGAATTCCAACTTTTCCAATATCATGTAAAGTTGCAGCTATTGCTATGTCTTCTACTGTTTTATTATCAGTATAGCGATTTTCTTTATAAAAATTCTCATACTCTTTTAACATTCTCTTCATATATTCTTTTGTTCTTAATAAATGCTGTCCAGTTTCTTTACTTTTATATGCTGTAAGGTTTACAAGACTGCTATATAAGAATTCATAAACATCTTCAATCTCTTTATTTGATTTATTCAAGTCTTGTTTCATCTTCAATTCAGTTTGCTTTTTATCAACGATATTTTGTATATGCCATTTAATAGTATCTACAGTTAAATCTGTTTCCAATATTTCATCAATACCTAAATCCATAGCTGTCGTCTTTAATGCTGAATTCATGTCTTCATTAAATATTATAATTGGAATATCTCTATATTGATCTTTTAGTTTAAAAGTCTTTATAAACTCAATTTCTTCTTCAATATTATCTAACTTATCAATAATAATTGCATTGATTTTTTGAGTATCTAAAATTAAATATATATCATTTGGTTTTTTAGCTGTAAATATTTCAAAAAACTTATATAAATCTTTTTTTATTTTCTCTGCGTTAGCTTTATGACTTGTTATTATCAAAATCTTTTTAATTTCAGATTTTACTAATGGAGATTCTCTCAGTTCTTTCAAAATATTATCAAATTCATTTAAAAATCTATTTAATTTTCTATCTTCATAAAATTCCTCTGTTTTTAGCTCTAATTCTATTTCAGCTAATTGATCATACATCCTTTTGCATCCTAAGTTTCCCATGGCCCCTTTTAAGGAATGTATATAGATATATTTTTCATTTGAATTATTTTTTATATTATCTAAGTCTTGTCTAATATTAACATATGTCGAATAAAAAATATTAATTAACTTTTTGAACATTTCTTGACTATGTCCCAAACGCTCCATAACTTCATCGTATGCATCGATGAAAGAGAATATGTTTTTATCATCATTATTAGATGATAAGATCTCTTTAATTTTTTTCTTAAATTCAACAGGTATAATTGGTTTTTGTAAATAAGAAGATATATATTCTCTGTTTTCCTCTACTACCTCTTGAGTTATATTTGTAGCTGTTAAAGCTATTATTGGAGTTTTTACATCCATATTGTCTTTTAAAATACGAGCAATTTCGTATCCATTATGTTTAGGCATGTGTATATCCATTAAAATTAAATTGAAATATTCTTTACCAACTTGCTCTATATATTTTAAACATTCTGTTCCATCTATAACAGTCTCACAAGTTATACCCATTTCTTCTATTAATCTTTTTGTGATTTCTTGGTTAATTATGTTGTCTTCAACAACTAAAACTCGTTTAGTCTTTAGTATTTCTTCATTATCCTTGTCTTTATTTGTTTCATTTAAAAATTCATCTTTTAAATTTGAAACACTCTTATCAATATCTCTATATTTATCTTTTAAGATTGCTACTCCTTCTTCTAATTTTTCAATTTCTTTTTTATCTTGTTCCTCTACTATTGCTACTTTTTCCTCTTCCTTGTTCTCTTCCTCAGATTTAGATTCTGCAGTACTCTTATTTACAAGAATATTGAAATAGAATTTACTTCCCAAATCGACATTACTTTCAACCCAAATTTTACCGTCCATACTTTCTATTATTTTTTTAGTTATAGCTAGCCCCATACCTGTACCTTCTGCATCCTTAGTAGTAGGATCTTCTGTTTGCTCAAACTCAGTAAATATTTTTAAAGAGTCTTCTCTTTTTATACCTCTACCTGTATCCTTTACACAAAACTGTAATCTATATGAATAACTAGTTTCTTGTGTCTTTCTACACAAAACTTCTATAAACCCTTTATCAGTATATTTAATTGAATTGTTTATTAAATTTAAAAATATTTGTCCCACACGAGTCTTATCTGCATATATGTCAATATCTGTATCATAATCTGCCGTAATATATAATTTTAGATTCTTTGCTTCTGCTTTTGGTTCAAATAAATTACTTAAATTATCTAAGAAAGCTTTTAAATTAAAATTAACATTATTGTTAACAATTACATTTCTCTTTTCTTTAGATAAATCCAAAATATTGTTTACGATTTCTAATAATAAGTTTGAAGCTTGTTCTAACTTGCCTATATATTCTATTTGGCTCTCATTTAATTCGGTAGATTTCAAGAAGTATAACATTCCTACAATTATATTTATAGGAGTACGTATTTCATGAGATAAATTAGCTATAAATAAATCCTTAGTACGTAAATATTCGTCTTTTTTCTCTACCTCTTTTCTTAATTCTAGCTCTTTTTCAAAATATTCAGTTAAGTTCTTTATATATACTAAAAGTTTTCTTTGTGACGTCATATTATAACATGCAATATATACATTTATTTTAGAATCATCTTTATTCAACTCTACTTCTCCAATATAAGAACCCTCTTCCAAAGTTTTAGAAATTATCTCTTCATATATAAGCTCATTATATTGATCATAAAGTAAAACTTGCTTTAATTTAGTATATTTGTTATATATTTCTCCGTTATTTATGTATTCTATTGTTCCTTCATAATCAGCAATACAGATGATATCTTTTATTTGGTCAAAAAAACCTTCTACTACATTTATATTTAAATTAGATACCAACATTTTACTTCTTTTTTTTCTTTGCATGTGCTCTTTTAAAATATCTATTAATCCCATGTTTCCCCCTAATAAATTTCTTTAGTAAATATTATATCTGTTCTTTTCATCCGTTATTTATTTTCTATTTTCAACTTAGATTATACCATTCGTATTAGACAAAATCAATTATTTTTCTTAAAAGTTTTTATAAAATATTTTTAAGAAAACTTGAGATATTTGTAGAAAAGATCTAGCGAATTTTCTTGATTAACATTTTCAACTATTATGAGTTGTTGTTTTATTTAAATTTTAAAACATTGTTTTTATTTTCTTAATCAGATAATGACTTCCTCCACTTGTGTTGTCTTGTACATTTTCTACCATACTAACTATCAATAAATCTTTTCCTGATGGCTCGTTAATTGTGAAACAATCAAACCATCCCAATGTTCCACTATCTTTGTCATCTGCTGATTTCTTTAATTCAGCCGTTCCTGTTTTTCCTGCGATTGTATGACCGCTTATATACATATCATTTGCTGTTCCATTTGGACTTTCTACTACTTGTACTAATGCATCTTTTACCTGTTCAACTGCTTCTTCTGAAAAAGCACCTTCTTTAAAGTATTCTGTTTGTTCTCCTTTGTATAAAATATGTGGTTTTACCATATTTCCATTATTTGCAAATGCTGAATATATTGATGCCATGTGTATTGGATTTACTAAAATATCTCCTTGTCCATACCCTGAATCTGCTAATTTTTTCTCAGTTTCAATTTCTCCTGTATTTGAAAATTGTGATTTATTCAATGATAATGGGAAGTCTGGTATTTCTTCATCAAATCCAATCTTTTTAAGACCATCTATAAAAGTTTCTGTGCCTATTTGCATTGCTGCTTGTCCAAAGAATATATTATCTGAATTTATTAAAGCATTTTGTATATTTTTTGCTCCACTATACTCTTTTAATGTTGTTATTTTATCATCTCCCCAACTTGTATCTTTTTGCCAACTTAAACCTGAATAATTAAATGTTGTTTCAGGTGTTAATTTTCCTGCTGTTAAACCTATTGCTGCTGTTATTGGCTTAAACGTTGAACCTGGGCAGTATCTTTGTGTGAATTTATTATATAACGGTTTTGCAGGATCATTATTTAATTCTTCCCATTTCTCATTAGTCATGCCTGATATAAAATCATTTGAATCATAAGATGGCGTACTAACAAGTGCTAACAATTCTCCTGTCTTTGGATCCATTACTACAAATAGACCTTTGTCGTCCTCCATTTGATTATATAATTGTTTTTGCATTTTAGCGTCAATTGTTAATTTTACATCTTGTCCGTCCTCTTGTTCTTGTTTTGCTACTGTTTTTACTCTTTCACCATCTTCTGTTTCTATATATATTTCCTTTCCGTCTTGTCCCCTTAGTGTTTCTTCATATGCAAGCTCTGCTCCAGATTTACCTATTTTACTTCCTGAACTATATCCTTTACCTGCATTATCTTCTAATTCTTTATCCGTTATTGAAGATATGTAACCAATTAAATGTGATGCTTCTTTTCCCAATGGATATACTCTTTTTTCTTCCTCTTCAGCACTAGACACTTCTCCATTTTCTGCCAACTTTTCTCCATTTCTATCTAAGATTTCTCCTCTTTTTGCAGTTAGTGTAGATACTCTTACTTTATATGAATCGTTTAAATCTGGAAAAATCAAGTTCGACGTCCAGTCTATTTTATATTCCATTTTTTCCATTACCACTTTTACTTTATTTGAAAATTCTATTGTGCCAGCTGATGAAGGGATTTTTTCATTATATGAAATCTCTGTTTTTCCTATTCCTTTAGTCTTTCCTGTTACTTCTACTTCTATTTTTGTTGCATCTATTCCTTCATATATATTTTTATTTCTTTTTATAAAATCTTCCTTTGTAATTTTTGCCTTGGCTTCTTGTGAAATCGTGTCATATAAAGCTTCATAATTATGCTCATTTATTAGAGCTATAAAACTTTTAAAAGCTTTATCTTGTTTATATCCACAATATATTAGTGTTCCTATTATTGCTAAAATTATAAATGTAACTATTAATGCGATTATAACTATTTTCTTTACTTTCATACTTTCTCTCCTTTTATTTTATCTTTTTTATTTTTTTATAATATTAATGGTTAAATAAATCATCTGGGTTATATTTTTCTCGTTTTTTCTCTTCCTCTTTTGCTATATCATAGTTTTCCTTTGCTATAATTTGTTCTCTTTCTTCTGGAGTGGCCCAATAATCTCTATATAAATTTGCTAAAATAGCTTTTGTCTCAATTAGCATTTTTTGTTTTTTAAAAGGAACTCTTTCATCTAATTCATAATTATAATTTATATCCTGTTTTACTTTAAACATCTTTATCATTTTATCTGGTATTTTTTTTACATCCTCCTCAGGAACATGTTTCAAAATCACTAAAACTTCCTTATATGCTTTCGCATAAACATCATTTTCCATTAATATCTCCTTTGTCCATTGTATTTTCTAATTCTTTTATATTTTTATAAGTCTGTTCCTCAACTCTTCTCTTATCTTTTGTTGGAACATCTTCTATTACATCTTTTATAACCTCTGGCCTTACTTCATAATTACCTCTTTCAAAAGTTGGGTTTTCTGCTTTTACATTATCAAAAAATTCTTCATCTTTAACACTTTCAAATCTATTTCTATATATTTGTCTTGAAGCTTCATCTTCAAAAAGAATATTTAAAAGAAGTTCTCTTTTTTCTGTTTCTGTTAAATCATGTCTTTTAAAAACTTCAAATTTTTCTTGTGAATCTTTATTATATATTAGCTGCTTAGCAACTTCTACATTTTTTCCAATTAGCATTATTGTTTCTTTTATAATCTTGTCATCTAATGTCCCATTTGGAACTCTAAATTCCACAGTGTTTTTCTCATCATTACCTAAATTCACAAAATTCAAAGCTGTATATTTTGAAGCCTCTTTTAGCTCATCAATTATTCTTTTTAAATCCTCTCTTGAATTTATTTCTATATTATTTTCACCATATACTTTTTCAAACCTAGTAGATTGATTTATAGCAAACTCACTTATTAATTCTCTAGGTGTTTTACCTTCTTGATTACTCATTTTAAATATTATTTCTTCTGATTCTCTATATAATGTAAGAAAATTTTCCCAAGCTTTCAAATAATCTTGTTCGCTTAAATCACTAAAAAAATCTTCAACACCATAATGAATATGAAAGCCACAGTTATCATCTACTTCTTCTTGAATAGTTTTTGCAAAATCACATATAAAATCTATTTGTTCCATTGACTCTTTAGATGAATTTAAAATAGGAGATACAAATTCAGCTCCATTATTTAAGGATCTATCTTCTACAATATTCCATTTCTCTAATATATTTCTTTTTATATTTGTACCTTGTGTTAATCTATTTGCATTTTTATAAGATATACCTTCTGTTTCTAATTCTATTCCTAATGTAAGTTCTTGAGGAAGGTCGATTTCTTCAGAATTATATTGTTTTTCATCTAATTTGTTTATATTTTTTTGTATATCAGTATATTTTATAATTGCTTTATATTGTTTAATATCATCAGATAAACTTTTTATAATACTTATTCTAATGTCTTCATCTTTTATAGTTTCTATAAATTTCAACTTTTCATTATCACTATTTAAAGTTTTTATTAATTCTACTTTTGAGTCAAAATCTTGTAAATTTTCAATTTGTATAGCTTTTAGGTCATCATCTTCTACAGATTTCATTATATCTAATCTTAATAATTTATCATCTATTTCTTTTATCTGTAAAACCTTTAAATTATCGTCCTTTATAGATTCTATTATTTGGGTTTTATCTTTTTCATCTGAAAATTTCTTGATTTGATTTATCTTTAATTCATCGTTACTCAGTGTTAATACTATATCTAATTTTAATTTGTTATTGTCATCAAGACTTTCTAAAAATTCTATTTTTCTATTATCATTTTTCAAGCTTTTTATTATTATAGATTGATTTTGAATTTCATGAATATTTTTCAGTGCTAATATCTTTTTTTCATCTTCTTCAATTGATGATATTATTTGTGTTTTTAATTTTTCATCTTGAAGTAAATCTAAAAATTCTATTTTTTTATTATCATCTTTTAAAGATTGGATAATAGCTGACTTTATTTCTTCGTATTTTAATTCAGATTTTATTGTTTGTTGAGTCATTTCGTCTAATTCTTCTAGTTCTTCATCATTAATTAATAGATTTTTTAACTCATCACTTTGCAAGCTTTCTAATACTATTTCTCTATCCCATTTATCTGAAAAATATTTTAGTTGATCTAATTTTTTACTATCATCTTGAATAGTAGTTATTATCCATAACTTATTTCCTTCATCTTCAAATTGTGTTAGGTAATTAAGTTTAATATCATCGTCTTCTAAAGTTCTTATTATGCTTATCTTATCCGCATCATTTTCAAGCATGTCAATAAGTTCAATTTTTCTATTGTCGTCTTTTAAAGATTTTGCTATTTGCAATCTATATTGAGGAGAAGTTATTTTTTCTTTTGCTATTTCTATCTTTTCTTCTTCGCTAAATGTATCTACTATTTCTTTTATGTCATCTTGAATTTTTTCTTCTATCAATTCTAAATTATCTATTTCAACTCTAGCAAACTCACCGTATTTAGATTTTAACCACATTGAATTATATAAATCGTCAATTTCTTTTGGAAATTGTTCTTTTAACTCAGTATATATATTAGAAACAATAAATTCTTTTTCATACCAATCTAAATCATCTAAATTGTTTACTCCTTCAAGCCTTTCTTTAATTTCTCCATTTGTTATAAGCCTTGAAATATCTTTTACAATTCCTGAGTTTACTATATTAATTTTATTATATATTTCTTCTGTATATATTTTTTCCAATTAATTTTCTCCCTTAATTTTTTCTCTTTAAAAGATTAATAGTATAATGGAATTATAATATAAGGATATAAGATTTTCAATATATTTTTTTAAGACCTCAAAATTATATAAATTTTTTTACAAAAAAGAATACCCTCGTATTACTACAAGAGTACTTCCTCCATTTGAACTGTCAGGGATTATTACTTCATCTATGCTATGCTTGTCTTTTGCTCCATTGCTTCTATTTGTAAATATCCAATTATTATTATTTTCTATTTTATTTAAGATCTTTTCTCCTATTAAAATTATATCTGTTTTTTGCAATTATAAAATGAGGATTTTTAATTGCTTTTTTGTTAGTTTGTGTTGCAAAATATATGACAATAGTTTATAATGTAACTCAATGTTAACTATAAAGGAGGTTTTTTATGACAAAGGAAAAAAGAAATAGCATAATATTTTTTATATTGTCAATTGTAATGTTTTGCCTTATATTCTCGTTATCTTGTACTAATTCACCTTTTTATTCATCTACAGTATCCTCTCACTGTTTCTTTACTGTGGGAAAATCAATTTTTCATGGTCATACCTTGTATAAAGATATTCTTGAGCAAAAAGGTTTACTTATTTATGCACTCCAAATACCTGCATATTTGCTATCTAACACTACGGTTTTGGGTGTATGGATTATTCAGTTAATATTAATGATTCCTTCTGCAATATTATGTTATAAAACATCAAATTTATTTTTAAAATCACCTATCAAGAATTGTATTTCTACTATTTTATTTGCATTTCTTATCTTTACATCTAACTCTTTTGCTGCTGGTGGAATAGTGGAAGTATATGTTTTACCATTGTTTATGTATTCAATATATAGTGCGGTAAAATATTATGAAAATGGTAAAGGGATACCTTTAAAATCTATATTTCTAAGTGGTATTTTTTGTGGAATAATGTTTTGGATGAAATATTCATTAGTAGGTTTTTATATAGGATATATGTTATATATTTGTATAAAAGCATTATTAAAAAAAGATTTAAAAAGCTGTTTATCAAATGCTTTTATCTTTTTACTAGGATTTATTTTAGTAACAATTCCATGTGTATTATATTTTGTTATAAATAATGCTGTGCCAGAATTATTTGAATATTACTTTTTAAATAATATTTCAGGATATGGAAAAAAATTATCAATATTAACTTTGATATTAGGATATATTAAAGCAATAATAAAACAATCTTATTGGAATCTTCCTTTGGTATTAAATATATTAATAGGTATAATATATTTAATAAAGAAAACAAAAAAAGAAACTATTTTAATATTGTTATCATCAATTTTTGTCCATTTCATAATAACTTTTATACATGGTTCGATGTTTCCATATTATTTATTTGCTTTTGCGCCTTTTGCTGTTTTTGCTCCTTTAGTTTTATTTGAATTACCTTTAAATTTTACATACAAAAAAAGCACACATATATATCTTCTTCGGAGCTTTCTGCTTATTAATCATATTTGCTACAATATATTTTTTAAGATATCCACGATATTTTTTAAAAAAGCAAGACGAATTAGTTCAATATCAATTTGCTGAATATATAAATAGTAAATATGATAATCCAACTCTTTTAGACTATGGTGCTTTAGATGGAGGTTTTTATACTGCTGCTAATATAATTCCTAATACTTGGGCCTTTTGTAAACTTAACTGGAACAATCCCGAAATGGAAAAAGACCAATTAAATACTATAAAAGATAAAAGGGTTGACTTCGTTATAGTTAGACAACAAGAAGATAAAGGAATGCCAAAAATTGATTATTTAGAAGAGAATTACAAATTAGTAAAAACAGCAAGCCAATACAGAGAAGAACTCTTCTATACAACATATTATTTATATGAAGCAAAATAGAAAACCAACAAAAAGTATCCCTTGTAAATACATTTTAGGGATACTTTTTTGTTGGTTGTTTTTTTGTTATCAAATTTTCTATTCATATATATTCTTTAATATTTCCCTGTTCATCTGTTAAGCTTGCAATAATTTTTCCGTCTTTAATTGTAATATCTCTATGTGGATAAATAGATTTCCAAATTTTATTTAATTTATCAGTAACCATTTCTGGCACACTTTTATGTAATTTTCCTGCTTTCTCATTTTCAATACATTCTAAAATGTATTTTTCTTGCTCATTATTTTTTAATGCTAATACCGCTGAAAGAACATATTCATAGTCATCAAGAAGTGAAGAAATATAATCATATTTTTCTCCATCCCACTTCCAACGTTCATCATGTTCAGTTCTATATTTTTCATTTCCATACATCATTAAGTTGCTTGCTTGTTCATAACTTTTCTGTTGTATATAGTTCCCAAAACTTAAATTTCTTTGCGCACCTATTCTATGTACATGTTCTGGATCATTTTTTTCAATCCAAACTCCAAGTCTACTTTTTCCAGCTCCATTTGCTCCTACTAATATAATGGAATGGCACTTTTCGTTATATTTTACAATGTTATTATCTTTATCAGGTAATATATATTGATATTTTTTTCCTCTTTCACAGAACTCCTCCAATTTGTATTCATTTTAAATATAATCAATTTTATATTTGATAATATTATAATTTTCAGTTGTCTCTATATTGCTATGGCCTAAAATAGTTGCAATATCTTTTATTTTACCTCCATTATATAAAATTTTGGTAGCATAACTTCCTCTCAAATCATAGAACCTACAATTATTTATTCCAAGTTCATGATGTATAATTTTAAATGGATATCTAATAATATCTGTTCCCGAATATGTTCCATCTTTCTTTGTAAAGAGCATTTCAACACTATTTTTTCTTTTATATTTACTTTCAATTATTTTATATTCAACGATTTTGCCATATTTGTTTTTAATTTCTTCTAGATAATATTTTTTATATTTCTTACCATATTGTTTTCTTAATATCTTTTGTTTTTCTTTATAGTTATACAATGCTTTATATAAAGTATCACATATATAAAATTCTCTACAGTTTCCTTCTGTTTTGGTTGTACCTAAATACCATCTGCCATCGTTATCTTTTAACTTTGCATATACTGTTTTAGATATTCTTGTTATTCTTTTCTCTAAATCAATATCGTCCCATGTTAAAGCAAATACTTCTCCTGTTCTCATCCCTGTATAACATGCTGTTAAAAAAGCACAAGTAAATGTATCATTCTTTTTAAATCTAGTTAAGATTTTATCAATTTCTTAAAGATTCTTTTCTTATTCCTTTATATTTTTTGTATTCTGATGCTTTCATACCTGACCAAGCTTTATATATTTCATTTGTTAATACTGCAAA
>CANQPF010000024.1 GCA_947625665.1 uncultured Clostridia bacterium
GGAGCGGGAAACGGGGCTCAAACCCGCGACCTCTGCCTTGGCAAGGCAGCGCTCTATCAACTGAGCTATTCCCGCATATGCAAATATTATACTTACATATAATAGCAAAAAATCGGCTATATGTCAAGTGTTGTATTAAATTGTATACACTTAATTGTATTTAAAATTAATACTTTTATACATTATTATAAAATCAATTTTCATTTTCAAATTTTTGCACAGTTTGTTCGTAAAGTTCATTTGCATTTTTATCATAAGCTTCTTGAATTCTTGCTACATCACTAGATTGAGTTTGTAAATTATTCATATTTTTATTATATACGCCTAATAATATAATTGAAAAAAATAAAACAGCTATTAAAACAAAAAGGGTAACGGAACCTTCTTGACTAGAAATATCTAATTTAGTCATTAAAATGATACCTCCTTAAAATAATTAATTCTAATAATATTTTACTATTAAAATTTTTAAAAATCAATAGAAAATATATGTTAATTTAATAACAAACAAATGTCATAAAATTACAAAATTGACTTATGTAAACTAAATGTGTTATAATTAATGTATAGACAATAGTGTCTCAGCAATTCATTTAAACATACGAAAGGATAATATAATGTCAAAAAATTTAATAACTGTTGATGGAAATAGCACTAGAGTAGAAAAAAATTATTTTTTAAGTATTCTTGAGTATATCAGAGAAAAAGAAATACCAGAAGCAAAAGATTTTCAAAGAATTTGTGCTAAAGAGAAAACAGAGATAAAGGTTGTAAAGGGAAGTATACTATCTCAAAAATTATTAGAATTAGTTGTAACCTTAACACAACCTGAAGGAAATAATTTGGAAGATTTTCTACGGACTTTATACAGCGAAGCTTTTAAAGGCTATATCTACAATAGAGATTCCTGTGTGGTGATACAATGGGAAGAAATAGCAATGTTAATGGCTGCATCTGGTGTAAGGAGTAAAAATAGATTATCAACAATTAGAGTTGATGATTTAGGTCAAATTGAAAGTTTCTTCTTATCAGGTGATAGTTTAAACATATCAACCATAATAGAGGAAGAAAAAGGTACAAGATTTAATACAATAAATGTTTATAATGTAGAATAAGCCTAGTAAACCTTTCATTGTCTAATGTACAAAAAGCATCCGGAGGTAGTTTTTACCAAAGGATGCTTTTGTAGTGTATTTAAAAAAGGTGATTTGGGCAATTTTAAACAAAAATTAGTTTGACAAAAAACATTAATAGTGATAAAATAATACAGTTGAGAAAATTGTTTTAATAGGTTAAAAATAGGGGATATAAAAAATAGAGAAAGGAGCAAAAATGGAAAAAGAAAATATTTTAGGAACAGAAAAAATAGGAAAGCTAATTTTAAAATTTTCAGTTCCATGTATCATATCATTATTAGTAAACTCTCTATATAATATAGTAGACCAAATTTTTATAGGATGGGGAGTAGGTTACTTAGGAAATGGAGCAACAAATGTTGTATTCCCTTTAACAATGATAAGTTTAGGATTTTCATTAATGATAGGAGATGGAGCTTCAGCATATCTAAGTTTAAGATTAGGAGAGAAGAAGAACGATGAAGCAGCAAAAGGTGTTGGAAATGGCGTAATGACATCTACGATAATAGCAGTTATTCTTTGTTTTATTACATTAATATTTTTACCACAATTATTAACCTTATTTGGATGTACAGACGCTCTAAGACAATATGCCTTAGGTTATGGTAGAATAATTGCAATAGGTATGCCTTTTATGATAATAGGAACATCATTAAACTCAATAATTAGAGCAGATGGTAGTCCTAAATATGCAATGACATCTATGGTAATAGGAGCTGTTTTAAATATAATTTTAGACCCAGTACTTATATTTGTATTTAAGATGGGAGTTGAAGGAGCAGCTATAGCAACTATTTTTAGTCAATTTATTAACTTTGCGATAAATATTTTTTATATAAAAAGATTTAAATCAACAAAATTAAATAGAGAATCCTTTAAATTAAAAGCGAGTACAGTAAGAAAAATATCAACATTAGGAGTTAGTAGTTTTATAACGCAAATGAGCTTTGTAGTAGTTGTTACAGTAGAGAATAATTTACTTGCAAAATATGGAGCTCAATCAAAATATGGTTCTGAAATACCAATCACAGTATTAGGAATTGTAATGAAAATAAGTCAGATTTTATATAGCATCATTATAGGAGTTGCGACAGGAGCTCAACCAATATTTGGATATAATTACGGAGCTAGAAAATTTGACAGAGTAAAACAAACATTGAAAAGAGTATTAGGAATAGGATTAGTAATTAGTACTATATCATTTATTTTATTCCAAACGATACCAGATAAATTGATTGCTATTTTTGGTAGTGGAGACGAAAATTACATGGAATTTGCTTGTTTAGCATTTAGAACGTTTTTAATGGTATGTTTCTTAAATGGTATTCAAATTCCATCAGGAATATTCTTTCAAGCGATTGGAAAAAGTTCAAGAAGTGCAATATTATCTTTATCAAGACAAATAGGATTTTTAATTCCATCAATAATTATATTTGGTAAATTGTATGGTATAGAAGGAATTTTATATGCAGGTCCAGTAGCAGATACAGCAGCTTTTATACTTGCAACAAGCTTTTTAATATTTGAAATAAAACACCTAAATAAAGAAGATGGAAAGAGTGAGACATTAATAGATGATACAAGCACAGATAATAAACTAAAAGAACATACAGTAATAACAATTTCAAGAGAATATGGTTCAGGGGGAAGATATGTAGGAAGACTTATTGCTGATATTCTAGGTATTAAGTTATATGATAAGGATTTTGTTAAAAAGTTAGCAGAGGAAACAGGACTAGCAGAAGGATATATAGAAAATAATGAAGAAAAAAGAAACTTTTTAGATACTTTAAATAGTGGTTATTATGCAGGATTATCAAATGCAGATGAGTTGTTTATAAAAGAATCAGAATTAATTGAAAAGGTAGCAGATAAAGAGTCTTGTGTTATAATTGGAAGGTGTGCAGATTTTATATTAAAAGATAGAAAAAATGTAATAAAAGTTTTTGTTTATTCTAACTTAGAGGATAAAATAAAAAGGGCAACTGAGATATATAACATGGACAAAGAAAAAGCTAAAAAGGAAATAAAGAAAAGAGATAGGGCAAGAGCGAACCATTATAAGTATTATACAGAAAGAGAATGGGGAGATCATTCAAATTATGATATTTGTATTAATAGTGATATGCTTGGTGTAGAAAAGTCAGCAGAATTTATCTGTAAAATGATAAAATCAAAAGAAAAACAGAAAATAAAAGCATAAAAAAACTCAGACGTTTTGTCTGAGTTTTTTAAACATCTTTAAAGAAATTATATTGTTTGCCTTCAGAAGATTCTTTACCTTGGAAAGAATAACCATTAGTTGTAATTCCTTCATCAAAAGATAAGTTTATCTTCACATTATATATAAAATTTTCATTTTGATTATTTGTTAATGTTATTTTAAAGTTAACTTCTGTAGATAGTGAATTTAAATCTACATTTGCTTGTTTAAGCAAAGAACCGTTAAAAGCTATGTTATTATTATCAGGTAGGGAATAATGTGAAACCACATTCCTATTTATAAATCCTAGATATATTGAGTTTGAACAATCAGTATAAAAAGTAGGTGTTGAATAGTCCGAATTCTGATCATTTTTATAAACTACAGAATAATCTATAGGAGCACATTGAGTATTTGTATCTGCAGAAGTATAAACCTGTGCTGCATCTGATAATGAAAAATGTCCGAATTCTGAAGGATTTTTATATGTTAAACTTTTAATACCAGTTGGTTGTGAACTTTTTAGTTCAATATCACTTATTTTTACTGCTTTTACGGTATTTTCTTGAGTTAAATCTGGAATGTATGATTTGTTATCAATTTGGATAGCTATATCTGTATATTGGCTAATATCTAAATCTTTTAAACTATGTTCTTCTGTATTATCAATAGCATAAGCACTACTAAAAAGTAAAACACGCTGTATTTTAAATACTGGTTTTTCATTAGCTTCAGAAATTTCAACAGCTTGATTAACAAATTTTTCTTCGCCAAAACTTTTATAAAGTTTAAGAACGAAGTAAGCAAGTAAAGCGACAAATACTACAACAATAACGACTGAAAGAACCAGTTTTTGTGTTCTTGTTAGATTACGCTTCATACAGATACATTCCTTTCTTTTGTATTTTTATCAATAAATCAACTACTCTCCGGTACTAGAACTAGAAGATGAACTAGTACCAGTTTGTAATTTATTATAAAATTTTTCCATATAGTTAAATACTTTTTTATACCATTCAGAGTCTGTTGAATATTTTTTATTAACACCCTCTAAAGTAGGACCATTATAATATGTAGCTGAAGCCTTTTCATTGTCATAAATTACAGTATCCTTAGGGTTAAGATAATTTTTAACTAAGACTTTAGCAACAAGCTCAAGACCTTCTTTGTAATCTTCAAATTCATAAGAAGAATTATAAGGATCTCTATCATAAGAACCATAACCAAATAGATTCTTTTTGTCTTTAGCTATATTAGATGTACCCCATGCACTTTCATGAATAGCAAGTGATGCTAAGAATATACCATTAATGTTGTATTTTTGTTCTACTTCATAGAAAGCTTCGTAATTTTCTTCGAAAATTTTGTTTGTATCTTCAGGATTTCCAGATAACATTTTCTTATAATCAGAAAGTGCTAAACCACTTTTTTTGTTAAGAGGCATATCTATTTTAACATCTTTCATTATCCTACGAACTCTTGCTTTTTCTACCATTTCAGGAGCTGCAGTAGCTGAAGTTAAAACTGAATTCTTAAGATATCCTACTTTGTCATCATAAGAAACTTTTGACCAATCTCCTGCTAATTCAAGAAGTTTAACATCCAAAGTTGCTGGAATATCAGTAACATTTTCTGATTTATCATCAGGAGATTTTTTTAATGATACATCAGTTGTAACGTACATTAGATCTCCTAAATGAACTTTGTATTTAGCAAGAAATTCAGAAGTACCAATATTTACAATTTGTTCAACTGGCTCTTTAACTACAGAAGATTCAATGATATTTTCTTCAACTAATTGATTATCTTCATAAGTTCTAACAGCTACAATTTTGCTTGTACCATTAGTTCCTTCTTGTGCAACTTGTTCTTCACCTTTAGGTAGGTTGTCCGCTGTTTGATATTTAATTGGAAAATTAATTACTCTTTCTTCGGTTAAAGTTTCTTTAAATGAAGATGTATCAAGATTACTTGCAATAATCTGAGTAACATCTATTGCTGATTGATTTGGCTCAAATTCAACTGCCTCAGCTGCAGGTTGTGACTCATTCTCTTCTAGACCATAGGTTGTAAAAGAGTAGCTAAGGAATAATAATGCTAAAGAAACTATTAACGTTATTATAATAATCCCTATAGATAATTTAGTGTAATTAAATGTTTTTGTTGGATTTACGGAATTCATTTTTAATTGTTTTTTTATCTTTTTGCCATAAGAGTAAGGGTTATACACTTTTTTATGTTTGTTACTAGTAAAATATGTAGTTATTCCTGAAGAATGATTATTTTTTGAATTACCAGTTTGATAATTATAACCATCCTCGGCTCTTTTTTGTTGCAATTCTTTAAAAACATCTACTAAATTTCTGTCAGGACTAAGATCATTATTTTGATATGACATAATATTCACCTATTTTAAAAAATTTCACATATATATTATACAATATATATGTGAAATTGTCTAGTTTTTTTAATATATTTAAGTTAAAAAGTACTTGCAAATTTTGTAAATTGTTTATATAATATGAAACGAAGGTGATGACAAATTGAAATTGGAAAAGCTAGAAGAAAGTTTAGAATATAAATTTAAAAATATTAACCTATTAAAACAGGCATTAACGCACACTTCGTATGCTTATGAAAACAAAATAGGAAGTAACGAAAAGTTAGAATTTTTAGGTGATAGTGTTTTAGAATTTATATCTAGTGAATATATCTATCAAACTTATCCTAAATTAAAAGAAGGAGAGATGACGAAAGTTAGAGCAACTGTAGTATGTGGTGAAAATCTTAGTAAAGTAGCAAAAACACATAATATAAGTGAATATTTATATCTCGGAAAATCAGAATTGTTGACAGGAGGGAAAAACAGGCAAGCAATATTAGAAGACAGTGTTGAAGCAATAATAGCAGCAATTTACCTAGATGGAGGTATTAACAATGTAAAAAAATTTATTGTAAAAAATTTAAGTGAAGAGATAGAAAAAGCAACTAAACATGTTGGAATAAAAGATTATAAGACAGTTTTGCAAGAACGTTTACAAGAAAATGGAGATGTAAAGATAGAATATGAAATAATAAAAGAAACAGGACCAGATCATGATAAAAGTTTTGTCGCACAAGTGAAATTAAATGGCAAAGTTTTAGCACAAGGAGAAGGCAAGAGTAAGAAACAAGCACAAATGCAAGCTGCAAAAAAAGCACTTAATCAGAGTAATGGATAAATAAAAAGGAGTTCATATCTAATAAAGAAGAGGTGAAACAATGAAAAAACAAAATATAATACCAATACTTATACCAAACAAAGTTTACCCATATAACTGTACATATTATTTAAAAGATAAAAAGGTCAAAAATACAAAAGATGCTATGAAAAAAATAATAGAAAAACATTTAAAAGAAGAAACAGAATCAGATGAGGTTGAAGTTGCTTTTTTAGGAAAAACTTTTACATCAATAGATGAAGATAAACAGAATGAATTGCTAGAAATAGTGAATGAATATGTAAAAGATGGAAAAGTTGATACTATAAGAATTTTAGCTAAACCAAATGAACTTACAAAGAAAAGATTAAAAATATATAAAAAATATAATGTGAAGACAATAGAATTAGAAACAATATCATGTAATGATTACATACTAAAATGTACAAAAGTACCTTACAAATATAAAGATATAAAAAAAGTTGCAAGAACAATAAGATGGAAAGGATTTACTTTAGGTTGCCAAATGCTGGTAGGACTTCCAGATAGTACGAGAATAGACGAAATAAATACTGCAAAACAAATAATAAAATTAAAACCTAAAGTTGCGAGAATATGTCCTATTTACGTTATAAAAGATACAAAACTAGAAAAAGAATTTAAAGAAGAGAGATACCAACCGCTAACAGAAATGCAAGGAGTAGAAATCTGTAAAGATTTAGTAAGATGTTTTGCTGACAAAGAAATAGGAACAATTAGAATTGGCTTTCAAGATGCAGAATTAAAAGAAGGAGAAGGAATCATAGCAGGACCATTCCATCCAGCATTCAGACAATTAGTAGAGATAGCAATGTGGTATGATTCAATAGTAGGAAAAATAAAGCAATTAAATGTAAAGGTTAAAGAAGTCGAGGTAACAGTTAATCCAGTGGACGTTGAAAATGTGATAGGAATAAAAAATGAAAATATACTAAAATTAAAGGAAACTTATGATGTAGATTTAAGAGTGAAACCAGATGATGAAATAAAGCCAGGTAAATCAAAAATTGAAATTGTTCAAACATATAATGACTTCTTAGAAAATTAAATATGAAGTGAAAAACGGGCCAACTATATTAAAAGTTAATATAGTTGGTTCTTTTGGGGAAATAAATAAGTAATTTAAATTTTGGCCAGTGAGCCTATTAATAAAAAAAGAAAAGGAAAGGAGAACTATTAAAATGTCAAAAAAAGAATGGAATGAAAAGAAAGAACTCAATGTAAAAACAGTAACAACAGAGATATTAGGAACAATTATAGGAGCATTAATAATAGCTGCTGGAACAACAATGTTTTTATTACCAAACAAACTATCATCAGGAGGAATATCAGGTATAGCAACAATTACATATTATTTATTTAATGCACCAATGGGAATTGTTATTTTAGCATTAAACATACCACTATTTTTAATAGCGATATACAAAATTGGAAAATATTTTTTTACAAAAGCAATAATAGGAACGATAGCTTTATCAGTATTTATCGATCTCTTAGAGAATTTACCAACGTTAACACATGATAGATTATTAGCATGTATTTATGGAGGAATAATTATAGGTATTGGGACGGCGATAATTTTTAAAATGGAATCATCAACAGGTGGTTCTGATTTAATAACACTAATCACAAAAAGTTATAAACCGACTTTAAGAGTGGCAAAAGTAATAACAATTATAGACACAGTTGTAGTTATTTTAAATGTTATCTTTTTAGGTGAAATTGAAATCGGATTATATTCTGCAATAGCTATTTATATAGCAGGCAAAATGGTCGATATAGTGTTTGAGGGTGTGGACTTCACTAAACTATTAATAATAATCTCAGATAAAAATGAAGAAATAGCAAAAGAGATAGGGGAAAAAGTAGACAGAGGAACAACAGGATTAATAGGAAAAGGTATGTATAGAAAACAAAATAAATTAGTCTTATTATGCGCTGCTGGTCGTGGTGATATTTCTAAAATAAAAACAATAATACAAAAAATAGATCCACACAGTTTTATAATTATTTCAAATGCAAGAGAAGTATTTGGATTGGGCTTTAAAAAACAAGAAAAAATTGTATAGAAAACTGGATTATTTTAAAATAATCCAGTTTTTTTTTTTGGTAAAATTGATATAACAAAATAGATGTGATAGAATAAATTCAAATAAAAGAAAGGCAGGAATAAATGGAGCAAACATATACAATTAAAAATCAAGGAGAATTTAAATTAAAAGACATATTTGAATGTGGACAGTGTTTTAGATGGAATAAGCAAGAGGATGAGAGTTATATAGGAGTATTTGAAAACAATGTTGTTCAAGTATGGCAAGAAGGAAAAACATTAATTTTTGAAGGTGAGTGTGAAGGGAACTTTCAAAAACAAATAGAAAAATACTTTGATTTAAAAAGAGACTATAAAGAAATTCAAAATAAACTAGCCAAAATAGACAAACACTTAAAAATAGGAATTGAATATGGAAAAGGAATACGAATATTAAATCAGGATTTATGGGAAACAATAATTTCATTTATAATATCAGCAAACAACAATATACCTAGAATCAAAGGAATAATAGAGCGATTAAGTCTAAATTATGGAACTAAAATCATTTATAAAGAAAAAGAATATTATGCATTTCCAACAGCTAAACAATTAAAAGATGTAAGCATAGAAGAATATAGAAAATTAGGTTTAGGATTTAGAGATAAAAGATTATATGAAACAACAAAAATGATACTTAATAAAGAAGTTGATATAGATAAAATGGATAAACTTTCAACAGAAGAAGCAAGAAAAGAATTACTTAAACTTTCAGGGGTAGGTCCTAAAGTTGCAGATTGTATATTATTATTTTCAACTTTAAAACGTTTTGATGTATTCCCAATTGATGTATGGGTTAGGAGAGTTATGAATGATTTGTATATACATGATGAAGATGAAACAAAAGTAAGCAAAAATAAAATTGAAAATTTAGCAAAGGAAAAGTTTGGAGATTTACAAGGAATGGCTCAACAATATCTATTTTATTGGAGAAGAGAAAATTAAAAAATTTATAAAGGAGAAAAAAGAATTAGATGCTAAAAAAAATATTAAAAATGGGTGAATTGTCATTAATGAATAGCTATAAAGAAATTCAAAAAGAAAAACATCCACTAAAAGATTTATTTTGGGAAACAACATTAAGGTGCAATGCACGATGCAAACATTGTGGGAGTAATGCAGGAATACAACAATTGTATGAAGATGAATTGACAACAGAAGAAATAAAAAGAGCTTTTAAACAAATAGCAAATGATATGGATATAAGTAATACTTTTATTGATGTTACAGGTGGGGAGCCACTAGTTAGAGAAGACTTGTGTGAAGTGATGGAATATGCAACAAAAGAACTAGGATTTCATTGGGGAATGACTTCGAATGGAATGTTACTTAATGAAAAGAATATAGAAAAATTAAAAAACGCGAATATGCAGTCAATATCTATAAGTATAGATGGACTGAAAAAAACACATGATGAATTTAGAGGAGTTCAAGGTTCTTATGATTTAATTTTAGAAAATATAAAAAAATTACAGAAAGCAAATTTTTTAAATCTTTTACAAGTTACTACAGTTTTTCATAAGAAAAATATTAGTGAGATAGAAGAATTATATAAAGTAATGATTGATTTAAATATATTTTCATGGAGATTAATGACTATAGATCCAATAGGAAGGACAAATGAAAATAAAGAATTATTATTAGATGGACAAGAGATAAAAAAAGTGCTAGAATTTATAAAAAATAAAAATAATGAAAAAAAGATAAGATTAGAGTATGGATGTCCAGGATTTTTAGGATTAGATTATGAAAAAGAAGTTAGACGACAATATTTTTATTGCAGAACAGGAATTAGTATAGCAAGTATTTTATATAATGGGGATTTATTTGTATGTCCAAATGTACCAAGAAGAAAAGAATTTATACAGGGAAATATAAAAAAAGATAATTTTAAAGAAGTATGGGAAAATAAATATAATATATTTAGAAACGAAAATAGAATAAAATGTGATGAATGTAAGAAATGTGAAAATTGGAAATATTGTAATGGTGGTGCTTTTCATACTTGGAATTTTGATGATAACTATCAAAATAAATGTACATATAAAATGATTAATGAGAAAAGTTTTTTGGAGGGATGAAAATGAAGAATATATTAAAAAAAATAAAAAGAATATTCACATTAATAGGAGCTTTTTTATTTACAATATGTTCAAAAGTTTTGGCGCTACAACCAACCTATGGAGTATTTGAAGAGTATAAAGAAGATTATCAAAAAGTAACACTTATGAAACAAATGGCTGAAGGTGTAAAAAAAACCAATGACTTTCCAAGTATATTAAGAGTTATTACACTACCTATTATAATTATAATAGGAGTAATAGTCTATGTGAAAAAAAATAAAACCAAAAAAAATAAAACCAAAAAAAATGTAGCAATAATACTAATGGCGGTAGTTTTAGTAATACTGTCTGTACTAGGAGGGTTTATTTGGAATTATAATGCTTTTTAAGGAAGATTGATAAAATGGCACTTAGATTAATTTATGGAAGAGCAGGAAGCGGAAAAAGTGAATACTGTTTTTCTGAAATTGCAAATAAAATTGAAACAGAAGAAAAAATTATAATTATAACTCCAGAACAATTTTCATTCACAGCGGAAAGAAAATTGATGGATACAATAAAAACAAAATCAGTATTAAATGCTGAAGTTGTAACATTAAGTAGAATGGCATATCGCATTTTACAGGAAGTAGGAGGAGTAGAAAAAACAAACTTATCTAAATGTGGAAAAGCGATGTTAATCTACTCTATTTTGCATGCACATAAAAAAGATTTAAAGTATTTAGGAAAAACTGATGAAAACATTGATATTATAATGAGAGCAATAACTGAATTTAAGCAACATAATATTACTATAGATTTATTAAAAGATGAAATTGAAAAAATTGATGATAGATATTTAAAAACTAAATTAGAAGATATGGAATTGGTTTATGGAAGCTTTGAAAATTACATAAAAAACAATTACATAGATGAAACAGACAGAATGACAATTCTTGCTCAAGAACTTGAAAATACAGATATTGTAAAAAATGCATTAATTTATATAGATGAATTTGCAGGATTTACAAGTCAAGAATATGATGTAATAAAGAAATTAATCGAATTAGCAAAACAAGTAAATATAACTGTTTGTATAGATGAGCTAGTTGATATAGCTGAAGTGAATCCAGATACAGACATATTCTATTCCAATAAGAAAACTGCAATGAAATTAATTAATATGGCAAAAGAAGCGGACTTGCAAATAGAGAAACCGATTTATTTAAATAAATTGTATCGTTTTAAAACACCAGAATTAGAACATTTAGAAAAAAACATATTTGGAATTAGATCCACAAAATATGATAAAAATGTGGAAAACATTTTCCTATTTTTAGCTAAAAATCAGTATGCAGAAATTGAGCAAATTGCTAAAAAAATATCTAGTTTAATTAGAAAGAAAGGATTAAGATATAAAGATATTGCAGTAATAACAAATAATATTAATACATATTCATCTTTAATTAGGGCAATATTTGGAGAATACAAAATACCAGTGTTTATTGATGAAAAACGTGAATTAAATCAAAATATTGTAGTTCAATATGTACTTTCAATTTTAGATGTATTAGTTAAAAATTTTTCTAATGAATCAATTTTCAATTATTTAAAATTAGGATTTTCAAACTATGATCCAGAGGAAATTTTTGCACTTGAAAATTATTGTATAAAATGGGGAATAAATAGAAATAAGTGGAAAGACGAGTTTACAAAAGAAACAGATAAAAGGAAAGAAGAAATAGAACGACTTAATACGATAAGAAAAGAAGTAGTGAATCCATTTATAAAATTAAAAGAAATTGTGAGCAAAGAAAAGAGTGCACGATTTATAACGGAATCATTATATAACTTTATGCAAGAGCAAAGGGTTGAAGAAAAAATAATAAATAAGATGGAAGAATTAAATCGATTAGGTTTAGTTGACTTAGTAAAAGAATATAAAATAAGTTATGAGATAATTTTAGAAGTAATGGATCAAATAGTTTTAATATTTGATAATAAAAAATTAACATTAGATGAGTATTTGCAAATTTTAAAAATAGGGTTGAAAAATAGTGGTCTAGGTAAGATACCAGGAACGCAAGATCAAGTTATAATAGGAGATGTTGAACGTTCAAGAAGTCATAAAGTTAAGGCAGTATTTATAATAGGATTAAATGATGGGAATTTCCCTAGCATAAATAAAAATGAAGGATTTTTTGGAGATAATGATCGTGAAACATTAAAAGGAGACGGATTAGAATTAGCAAAAGGAACATTGGAAAATTTATATGAAGAGAACTTTAATATATATAAGGCTTTTTCAACAGCAGAAGAAAAACTTTATTTAACATATTCCTCATCAGATGGAGAAGGAAAAACTTTAAGGCCTTCTATATATGTAAATAAAATAAAAAGAATGTTTCCAAAATTAAAAGAACAAAGTGATGTAACAGTTCAAACAGATATATCAATCAATAGTGATTATACTAATTTACCAAATCCAATAACAAAAGATAAAATAGATAAGTTATATGGAAATGTTTTAAGAACTAGTATCTCAAGATTAGAAAAATATAAACAATGTCCTTTTTCATATTTTTTGAAATATGGATTAAAAATTAAAGAAAAGGAAGAATTAAAAGTACATTCTTTTGATACAGGTTCATTTATGCATGAAGTAATTGATGAGTTTTTTACAAGAGTTATAACTAACAAAGATATGCAAAAACCTGAAACTTCTGGAGAACAAAAAGAAAAACTTAGTTTGCTTACAGAAGAAGAGATTTCTAAGTATATTGATGAGATAGTTGAAGAAAAATTACAAATGCCAAGAAATTATATTTTTACAGCAACAGCAAAATATAAAATGTTGGTGAAAAGATTAAAAAGAATTATAACTAAAGCATTAAAATACATTGTAGAAAGTTTAGTAAATAGTGACTTTAGTGTAGAAAGTACAGAAGTCGAATTTGGAGAAAAAGGAAAATATAAACCAATAATAATTGAATTAGAAAATGGAAAAAAAGTTGAAATAACAGGAAAGATAGACAGGATTGATACTGCTAAAACAAAAGATGGAAATTATTTAAGAATAATTGATTATAAGTCATCTGCAAAAAATGTTGATTTAAATGAAGTTTATGCAGGGTTGCAAATTCAACTTTTAACTTATATGGATGCTGTATGCAAAGAAGAAGATTTCATACCTGCAGGTATACTATATTTTGGGTTATTGGAACAAATGATAAAAGTAGATAAAAAAATAACTAAAGAAGAGATTGAAAACAGAATGAGAAAAGATTTTAAAATGAAAGGATTAATTCTTGCAGATGTTAAAGTTATAAAAATGCAAGACAACAAATTAACTTCAGGTATTTCAAATGTAATTCCAGCAGGAATTACAAAAGATGGAAGTGTTAATAAAAGAAATACAAGTGGAATTAATAGTGAAGAATTTAATATATTACAAGATTATATTCCAGTAATTATAAAACAAATAGCAAATGAAATGTTAAGTGGAAATATAGAATTGAAACCATATAATAAAGGTGGTAGAACACAATGTGAATATTGTGAATATAAGCCTATATGTGGATTTGATACTAGGTTTAAAGATAACAAATATAGATATATAGATAAACTTCCAACAGATATGGTAATTCAGAAAATGAAAGAGGATAGTAAATAGGAGGAAGATTATATGGATTTATCTAATGAAAATGTAGTACATATAAAAAAAAATAAGGTTGAGTATATTCAATTTAGGAGATTATTAGAATATAAAAATAAAATAACCCATGCATATAGCGTAGGGGTGGATTCTAATTACAGAACAGAAAATACAACAACTAAAAATAATACTGATGAAAATAATCAAAGGATAAAAAAAGTAGGACTTGAAAATTATAAAAAATTATGTATTGCGAATGGATTAGATATAAATAAATTGATTAAACCAAACCAAAAACATACTACAAATGTTGATATAGTTAAAGATGAATTATTAGGAGAATCTGAAATAGCTTCCAATAGATATGATAATACAGATGGATTAGTAACAGACAAAAAAGAAGTAGTGCTAGCCACTACTAGTGCAGATTGTATTTCATTATTATTTTATGATCCAATAAAAAATGTAATTGCAAATGTTCATTCAGGATGGAAAGGAACTTTAGGCAAGATTTCAGAAAATACAGTTAAAATAATGAAAAACAAATACAATTGTAAACCGGAGGAGATAATTTGTTGCATTTGTCCAAGTATTAGAAAATGTCATTTTGAAGTGGAAAAAGATGTTAGAGATTTATTTTATGAGGAATTCAAGAATTTAGAAGAAATTCATGATATAATAGAAGAGACGATAAAAAATAAAAAATGGCATATAGATACAGTACTAATTAATAAAATTTTATTAATAAATCAAGGGTTAAAACCAAAAAATATAGTAGATAGTAAATTATGTAGTGTATGTAATTCTGACATTATTCATTCTTGTCGTGCAGAAAAAGCAAAAGGAAAAAAACAGTTTGGATTAAACACAGCAATAATAAAATTGAATTAAAGAAGGAGAGAAAAATGATAATTCCAAATAAATTAAAATTAGGAGATACAATTGGCGTTGTTGCTCCATCAAGTCCTATTATAGGAGAAAAGGTTGATGAATTAAAACTAGCTAAAAAAATTGTGGAAGATTATGGGTTTAAGATAAAATTAAGTAAAAATATATATTCAAATACAAATGGATACAGTAGTACAGCAGAAGAAAAAGCAGAAGATATAAATGAAATGTTTGCTGATAAAGAAGTTAAAATGATATGGTGTGCAAATGGCGGTGAGAATTCAAATATTGTATTTGAGAAATTAGATTATGATACTATAAAAGAAAATCCTAAAATTATTTGTGGATATAGTGATATTACTTCATTGACAAATATGATAACTCAGAGGACAGGACTTGTAACATATAGCTGTACAAATTTTAAAACAATAGCTACAGATGAAACAGATTATAGCTTTAATCAGGCAATGAGAGTCTTTCTAAAAAACGAAAATACAAATATTATTGGAGATAAAAATGAAAAATATGAAACAATTCAAGAAGGTACCGCACAAGGTCAATTAATAGGAGGAAATTTAGAGCTCACAAAAGGATTAGTAGTAGGAAAATATAAAGTGGATTTTAAAGATAAGATATTATTTTTAGAAGAATTAGGTTTTGAAACAAGTCCTGCATTTGCAAGTAATTATTTATACTTTATGAAACAAAATGGAGTGTTTGATCAAATAAAAGGTTTATGGATTGGAAATTATGAACATGAAAGCGGAATATCTCTAGAAAAAATAGTTTTAGACACACTTGAAGGTGAATATAAATTTCCAATAATAAAATCAAATAATTTTGGACACATAGAAAAAAAAGCTGTTGTACCAATAGGAGTAAAAGCAAAAATAGACACAAAAAAGGAGAGAAAAATCGAATTAATAGAAGAGTGTATAAGGAGCAGATAAATGTATGATAATTGGGAAGACTTAGAAGAATCAATAAAAGATTGTAAAAAATGTAAATTATTCACAGGTAGAAAAAATATAGTTTTTGGAGTAGGAAATAAAAATGCAAGGCTCATGTTTATAGGAGAAGGTCCAGGGGCAGACGAGGATACGCAAGGAGAGCCTTTTGTTGGACGAGCAGGAAAATTAATGAATTTAGCTTTTCAAACTGTTGGAATAAATAGAGAAGACGTGTATATAGGAAATATTGTAAAGTGCAGACCACCAGGAAATAGAGATCCACAAGAAGATGAAACTAATGCATGTATGGACTATCTTCGTAATCAAGTAAAACTTGTAAAACCAGAAGTTATTGTTTTACTTGGAAGGATTGCACTACAAAATATTTTAGGACAAGAGTATAAAATTACAGCATCTAGAGGAAAATGGATAGAAAAGAAAGGGATAAACTATATGCCAACTTGGCACCCAGCAGCATTACTTAGAGATGAGACAAAAAAGATTGATTTCATAAAAGATTTGAAATTAGTTATAAAATATCTAGATAATAATATAAAGGAGTAACAAATGAGTGAAATAATAAAAAAGACAGAATATTGTTTAAATTGTAAATTAAAGCCTTGTTCAGAAAGTGGTTGCCCTTTAAATAATGATATACCGGCTTTTATAGAAGCAGTAAAAAATAAAGATATAGTAAAAGCATATAAAATTGTATCTAGGACAAGTGTTTTACCAGGGATTTGTGGAAGAATTTGTCCACATAAAAAACAATGTGAAGGAAGCTGTGTTCGTGGAATAAAAGGAGAACCAGTAAATATTGGAGAAATAGAAAGTTATGTGTTTGATAAAGCCATAGAACAAGAAATAAAATTGCAAGATATTATGATGTCAGATAATAAAGGAAAAATAAATAATAAAAGAAAAGTAGCTGTAATTGGAGGTGGACCAGCAGGATTAACATCTGCAGCATTTTTAGCAGCCAATGGAATAGAAGTAACAATATATGAAAAATATTCATATTTAGGGGGATTATTGGTACATGGAATACCAGAGTTTAGATTACCAAGAGAAAAAATAAAGCAAACAATAGAACAAATATTAAGTTTAGGAATTAAGGTTAAATATAATGTGGAATTTGCTAATAAGGAACAATTAGAGGAACTTAAACAAAATTTTGATGCGATTTTTCTTTCTTTTGGAGCTAATAATTCTTGTAAGTTAGGCATAAAAGGTGAAGAATTACAAGGTGTTTTTGGTGGAAATGAATTATTAGAATATCAAACTACTAAAAATATATTTCCTAATTGTAATGGAAAAGTTGTTTCAATAATTGGAGGAGGAAATGTTGCAATAGACTGTGCTAGAACAATAATTAGAAAAGGAGCTAAAAAAGTTCAAGTAATATATAGAAGAGCAAAAGAACAAATGCCAGCGGAAGAAAAAGAAGTACAGGATGCAATTGATGAAGGAGTAGAATTTTTATTTCAAAACAATATTTTAGAAATAAAAGGAAATGATTCAGTAGAAAAACTAGAACTAATAAAAACTGAATTAAAAGAAAAGCCAGGCGAGAGCAGATTAGTTCCAGTAAATATCGAAGGAAGTAATTATGAAATAGATACAGACTATTTAGTTACAGCATTAGGATCTTGTCCAGATAATTTTATAAAAGATTTAGGGATTGAATTAAACAAATGGGGAAATATAAAGGTAGATGAAAAGTATCAAACGTCAGATAATAAGATTTTTTCAGGAGGCGATTTAGCAGGAGTAAAAGGTACAGTAGCTTGGGCAGCAAAATCGGGAAGAGAAGCTGCAAAGAGTATAATAGAAAAATTGCAAAAATAAGAATCTGACTTCATTTATGTTATCAAATAATGTAAAAGAAATTTGTTGATATTAATAAAAAAGATGTTGTATGCCAACATCTTTTTTATTGAATTTATTTATTGTTTGTTTTCTTGTTTTTCTGGTGCTTTTCCCAAAAGTAATTCTTTTATCTTTCTTAATAAAATTGCAAAAACACTTTCTGTCTTCATTGTATCAATAGCTGTCTCAATTCCACCGTTTTCAATAACATTTGCTTTGTGATTTAATTCAGCAATCTTTTCAAGATAAAAGTCTTCAAAAAATGTATAACCTTCTGTAGTTGCTAAATAATCTCTAAAACTATATAATTTTTTTCTATATAGTTCAACTTGAGTAAGATTTGTAATTTTCTTTAATTCTGCATTAAAATAACTAGAAAGAATTAAATTTTGAGTCCTCAAGAAAGTTACAGTTATTTCGTCTTTTAATTTTTGGATTTTTTTAATCATCTGATCAACTTTCTTATTTCTATCATCAACAGATATAATTTTATTATTTAGTTTTATTATCTTTTCTTCATTATCTAGAATCTCATCTAGAGATTTTTCAATGGCTGAAAAAGTTTTTTTAGAAGTTAGTTCAGAGAATTTATTTTTAAAATCATCATTACTAAATAAAGTACTTCTAAATAATAAATCTTCTCCAACAAGATAAGCTAGTTGTTCAACTAGACAACATTCTAGAGGATAGTAAGAAGGACTAGAAGTTGAAAAATCAAGGCTAAAATATTTTACTGATTCGTATGGAATTCCAACTACTTTAGAAGCCATTAACTGAACAGAAGCTTCATTAAGAGCTAAACCGGAAATTTTAAAATCAGTATAGTCACAAAGTCCCATGCGAATTAAATTATTCTTATTATCTTTAATTTCTTGTAGATAATGAATACATTCATGTACTGCAAATTCCTCTAAATCATCTTCTGCAATATTTTTATTAAAATAAATAGTAGAATTCTTATAATAGTAGTTAGCTTCTGCCATGCCTTCTTCCATTTCAGCATAATACATATCTAGTCTACAAAGCCTAACGAATAGATTTTCTTTATCTAAACTAAATTGAGAAAATGTATCACTTAATTTATCAGCAATACTTTTAGCAATTGAGTTAACTTTCAAAGTATCTAATTTATTTAAAACTTTAATTCCATCTTTTTTTAAAGCTGCTTCAATATTCATAAATTTCTCCTTAGTTACTAGATTATGCTAACAAAATAACATAAACCTTATTATCATACATTATACAACAATATTTAGCAAAAACCATGACAACCACATTAAAAATTTGTTACAGTTTAATTACATTTAGTGTATAAGATGGACAAAAATGGAAAATATTTAAATAAGAAAAATTAAAGGAGGAATCTATGCAAGGAGAAAATTTTAAAAACACAATAGTTTTAAAAAATATTCCATCAAATATGATAGAGGAAGCCATTATAGTATTAAAGGAAGGCAAGAAAGCATGGAAGTTTGAAAAAATAGACAAAAATAATTTTTATGAAGAAGCTAAGAAACCAATAAAAAAAGATTATATAGTAAAAGAGGCTGAGTTAGTAGTTTCAGATTACGTGAAGAAAATTGAAGAAAATTCAAAAGATAAAAACGAGAAAGATAAAAATATTAAATATAAAAGATTGTTAAAGTATGCATATTTTGCAACAGGAATTATAATATTGCAATTTATTGCTATAGTATTGTGAATAAAATATATAGAAACATCATATAGTTTACAGAGGTGTTTTGTATGGAAAGAATGATGTCTGTAGAAGAAAAAATAAGACGAGCTGAGGAAATATATGCAAGAAGACAAGAAGGAAGAAATGGGAATACAACAAGAGTAGGAATATATGAAAATAATAAAAAGGATATAAAATTACTAAAAAAAATGATTATGCAGATAATAGTTTGTTTGATAATTTATTTTATTATTTATATCATACAAAATGGAAATTATATTTTCTCGCAAGATTTTTTAAACAAAGTGAATGAGATTATTTCTTATGATACAAACATTAGTGAATTATGGAAAAATGTTAAAAATGAAATTAATAGTTCTAATAATGCAACAGATAATGATGGACAGAATAATGATCAAAATATTGGAGGTGAATCAGAGCAAACTGAAAATCTAGATCAAAGAGAACAAGACTTATCTCAAATAGAAACAGATATTCAAACTGCAAAAAATACTACAAGTTTTATAAAACCAATAGAAGCAACTGTAAGTTCTGAATATGGATTTCGAAATCCTTCTACTCAAAGTGTACCAAAGAATCATACAGGAATAGATTTAGCAACAAACATAGGAACAAAAATTAGGGCTGCTACATCTGGGGAAGTAGTACTACGATCAGAAGAAGGTGATTATGGAAAACATTTGAAGATACAAATTGGAGAAATAAGTGTTATATATGCACATTGCAATGAAATGTATGTTAATCAAGGAGATAAAATTGAACAAGGACAAGAAATTGCAGAAGTAGGAAGTACAGGAAATTCAACTGGACCTCATCTACATTTTGAAGTTAGAGTGTCTGAAAGAACAATAGATCCACGTTCTATTGTAGAATTTTAATGAAGATTTTACTACTAAAATGAAGGAGAGATGTCTTTAGTGAAATTTAGAATAGATTTGCGAATTTTTTTGTTTTTAATATTATTTTATTTTACAAAACAAATAGAAATATATCTAATGGTATTAATATTTGCATTTGTACATGAATTAGGACATCTTTTAGCCGGTATAATTTTGGGAATGAAACCAGAAAGAATAGAGTTAATACCGACTGGTTTACGAATTCAATTTAAATTAAAGCCAAAAGATTATAATGTAAAAATTAAGAAAGGAAATCTATTAGAATTAAAGAAAATAATTGTAGCGATAGCTGGTCCATTGACCAATATAATAATATTATTAATAGTGGAGAATTTACACATTAATATATTTGCACAAATAATGATAATTTTATCAAACTTAGCTATAATAGTTTATAACTTGATTCCTATTTATCCAATGGATGGAGGAAGGATACTAAGAGGATTTTTACATATTTTATTAGGGAAAAAGAAAGGAATGGAATATACTCATAAAATCTCATCTGTAATAATAGTTTTAATTACAATAATTGCAACTATTGGAATTATTTACTTAAAAAACATAGCAATATTCTTAGCAATAACGTATTTATGGTACATTTATATTATTGAATATAAACAATATAAAATTCAGAACAATATTTATGAAATTATTGAAAACTATTGAAATAAAATAAAAAAAATAGTAAACTTATTACAAAGAAAAGAAATAAAAACTTTACCAATAAGGAGTGCAAATGATGAAGATAGATTTGAAAAATCAAAAAGGTATAACAATGATAACTATTACAATTGCAATAATAATTTTGGTTTTAGTTACAAACATTTTAGTCTATAATGCTAAAGATGGAGTATATGCAAAGAAGTTAGAAAACATGTATAATGATGTTTCAAGTTTAAGAGATAAAGTAACAGCATATTATATAAAATATGGAAATTTACCTATTTATACTACTTCAGAATATTCATTAGAAGGTAAAGACGATTTAAA
>CANQPF010000025.1 GCA_947625665.1 uncultured Clostridia bacterium
GTTATACAATTTTTTATTAATAAATCACCTTTTGAAGCAACAGCTGCAAGCATAAAAGTACCAGCTTCTATTTGGTCAGGCACAACACTATAAGAAGCGTTTCCTCTTAATTTTTCTACGCCTCTAATTTTGATTATATCTGTTCCAGCACCTCTGATATCAGCACCCATTGTATTTAAAAAGTTTGCTACATCTACTATATGAGGTTCTTTAGCAGCATTGTCTATAATTGTTGTTCCTTCTGCGAGAACGGCAGAAAGCATAACATTTATAGTGGCTCCTACGGAAACTATATCCATATAAACTGAATTTCCAACAAGTTTATTGGCCTTTGCATTAATAAGACCTTTTTCAACTACAACTTCAGCTCCTAACGCTTCAAATCCTTTAATATGTTGATCAATAGGTCTTGCACCTAATTGGCATCCACCTGGCATTGCAACTTGAATTTGTCCCATCCTACCAAGCATTGCTCCAATTATGTAATAAGAAGCTCTAAATTTACTAGTTAATCCTAGAGGTGCTTTTGTAGTAGTTATATTTCTTGAATCTACTTCAATTGTATTTTTATCTATCCATTTAATCTTAGCGCCAAGTGATTCTAAAATTTCACAAGATATTTGTACATCACTAATATTAGGTAAATTACTGATAGTACAAACGCCATCTATTAATAATGTAGCTGGCAAAATTGCTACTGCAGCATTTTTTGCTCCACTAATTTCAACTTCTCCTTTTAAGGCGGTTGGTCCCGTTATTACTAGTTTTTCCAATTAAATTCCCCCTATAACAAAAGAGTGTTATAAAACACTCTGTTCTTATAGAATATAACATAATATTTGTATTATTGCAAGCTATTTTTTAGCAGAAAGTAATTTGTTATCTGCAAATAATTCAAGTAATTTGAATTTAAACTTAAATTCTGGGTTATCGTCGTTAGAAATTAAAGCATATTCTTCTTCACCTATGTTGTCTTTTAAATATTGTTTGGATTCATCAGGGACAACGCCAGAAGAGATATCGATGAAACACAAAGGAGGAAACATTACACACCACCAGTTTTGACCTTTAGCTTTACCTAATTCAACTTTTAAAGCATCATAAGTACCGCTTGGAAAAGAAATATCTCCATATATTTTAGTAGGAAAATCAAATTGTCCTATTTCAATTTTAACAGGATAAGCATATCCATTTTCCGCCATTGTATTAATTGCGATTTCTTCAAAATTTTTAGAATGATCTTTTGCAATCTCTATAACTTCTTCTTTTGAAGTACAATTAGATGTAATCGAATTCATATAATCAAGTAGAGAATCTCTAACTTTATATTTTAAATCTTGGTCTTCTTTAGAGTCACTATTAGCAATTACATGAAGTCTAAAAACACTATCAGCTATATTTTCAGAAGTTACTTTTGCATAAGAGATTGCACAAACAAAGGTATATAAAAGTAGTAAAAATATTAAAATAAAAACTAGTTTATACTTTTTTAATATATTTTTCATAAGGTTATGCCTCCTATAAAGATTATAAATAATAGTTAATATGTAAATAAAAACCGTTAATTTAATTATTTCCAGTAAATAAAAAAATATACAAAAATAGCAATAAAAAAAATAAAATAATAAGTCGAATAAACACGATGAAATATAATTGAAATAATATTGACATATTTGAAATATTTTGGTAAAATTTACCAGTAAAAAACAACAGAAAAAATCACTAAAGACCTTAGAAAACTAGTCAATTTAACGATTGTGCACGTTGTAATAAAAGAAAGGATGATTTAGAGAATGGAAAGAAACGAAAGTAGAAGAGCTTATATGTTTTATGCAAGTGATTATCATTTTGAGATGATAGGATTGTTAAATATTAATAAGGAGATAAAAGAAAATAAAAAAATAGTAATATTAACAGAAAACAATTTACAAGAATCAATAGAAACAGTACTTTCAAAAGTAAATTTAAAAGAAGATGAAAAAAATAAAATAAAACAAATAAATTGGACAGATAAAGGAAAGGAAGCTGAGCTTAAAAATGCGGTATTAAATATTAAAGAAAATCAAAAGCTTTCTATATATATAAAAGGAACAGAAAAATTTATAAAAGAACAAAATCAAAAAATAGAAAACTTAATAAAAACAAATAATTGTGAAGTAGCATATAAAAATATTTCAATTACAGACTGCTATAATTTCATAGAGATTTCAGATAATAGCAAAGAAATAGCAAATAAATATAGTAATAAAATAAATACAGAAGGAAAAAAGAAAATGGTTTAATGTAAAAAATTGTAAAAGATCTTTACATAAAGAAAAAAGTATGATAATATCTAATATACACTGCAAAATAATTTAAAAATAAATATGTGTGAAAAGAGGTGTGAGAATTGAAAGATATAGCTAAAGAAAGTTTTAGAGATACACTAAAAATAAGGGAAGTAGAAAAACCTACTGTAAAAAGTATGGGGAAAAAAGTTTCAGAGATGTCAACAATTTTCGAAAAAAATAATACAGAAACAAAGCGAATTTACCTCTTACGAAATGTTAGAGCTTTTGAATATTTAGTTTCAAAAATAGATTGTAATGAAGGATGTTTCGGAACGGGATATCCTTTTTATGCACTAGGTCCATATTGGCAAGGTGACTTACCAGAAATAAAAGAACAATACAGATATAATGATGAACTAGAAGAAGAAACAGCTCTAGACTCTACAATATGGACATGTGAAGATTGTTTAAAGAAAAATGCCCATAAGATGCCAGATTTAAAAGTAAAATGTAATCCTTGCAAGAATGTTTCAGAAGCAGCTAAACCAAGAAAATTAATAAATAGGTTGCCAGATATAGACATGTGGATGGTTTGTAAAGATGGACATGTTGAGGAAGCACAGGAAAAGTTATCTAAACTTTTAGAAGAATATGATATTAAAACTTCAGATGTAGATCCAGTACAAACAATGGAAGATGTTAATGAAATAGTTGAACAAGTAAATCAGGGTATTATTCCGAATAAATTTTTACCAATTGATGCACACATAATAGAACATTCTGAATTGAAGAGGTTAATAAAAAGTATACCACAAGTATTAGAAGAAGCTGAACAAAATAATGAAATTCCATATATAGCTATAAAACCATATTCATATAGAAAAACTTGGAATAAAGATGAAAAAGGCTATAATTTCATAAACGACTTCTTAAGTTCTTTTACAGAAAGAAATTTTGTTGGAGACTTAGAAGAAGATTTAAGAGAAGTAAGAAGCAAATTAGCAACTAAATATTCATTACAAGAATTATATGAAAAGTACTTGCTTTCAGCACCAGACTCAGCTAAAAGAAGAAACAAGACAATGAAAATAATAGAATGTTTTCGTAAAAGATATTTGTTGTGGAAAGAAAAAGCTAAAGATTATTATATTCAAAATAAAAGATTACACGATGACGAGAATGAAAAATGATTATAATATAATTTAGTAAAACTGAAAGGGAAGATTTGAATATATGGAAGAAGTAGAAAAAATAATAGAAAGATATGAACTATCAGAAGAAGAAAGTGACTTAATATTTGAAAAAATAAAAAATTTAGCATTAAAAGATAAAACACCAGTTGAACATCCAAAAGCAATAGTAGATTTAGCGCCTCCAGGTTCCGGAAAAACAGGATTAAATGGTTATTCACTTAACCAATTTGAAAATAAAAATGCAATAATAATAAATGGAGATGAGTTGAAAGGTTTTCATCCGAAAGCAAAAGAAATAGCTCAGTTATATCCAGAGTTATATGCTAAAATCACAGATAGAAATAGTAATAAATGGGCAGATAAATTAGTAGAATTAGCCTTAAAACAAAAATACAATGTGATATATGAAGGAACCGGAAATAGTAAAGTAATGTTGAACATTATAAAAAATAAAATGGACAATCATGAAATAACAATAAGAACATTAGCGGTAAATGATTTGAATTGCCTGATGTCTATACTAGATAGATATGAAGGACAAGTAGATAGAAAAGAATATGGGAGGTTGGTAACGGAAGACCGATTTTATCATATTTATAATTCTTTCTTGGATGTTATTGATAAATTAGAGAAATCTGGGATAGCAAAAAGCATTGAAGTATACACTAGAGGTGAAAAAATAAAAGATAAAGTAAGGATATATGCAAGTGATGATAAGGAAAAAACTTATCCAGATGCAAAAACTGCTTTAATAGATGGTAGAAAAAAGGATTTTAGTAAGGCAATGGATTATTTTGAAAAAACTTTCTCAGAAACAATGAAAAATATTTTAAAAAAAGATAATATATCAGAAGGAGAAATAAATATAATAAATAAAATAAAAGAAATAGTTGCATCAAAAAGTAAGAAAGAAGAATACACTAAGTAATAATAGTAGTAAAAATATATTATAAAAGTAATGAAAGGGTATATTGAAATGGAGAATAGAATTGATTTACATATACATACAAATAAATCAGATGGAGCTTTTTCACCAAAAGAGATAGTAGATAAGGCAGTAGAAAATGGAGTTACAACTATTGCAATAGCTGACCATGATACAGTAGAAGCATACACTCAAGAATTATATGATTACGCAAAAAGTAAGAATGTTAAAATAATTAATGCAGTGGAAATATCTTCTAAAAGCGAAAAAGTAGGAGTTCATGTACTAGGATATAATATAGATGTAGAAAATAAGGAATTAAAAGAAAAATTATTTTCTTTAAGAAATACAAGGCATGAGTATTTACATGAGGTAGCAGTAAAAATAGAAGAGCTAGGATATAAAGTAAATGTTAAAAAATTGGACAAAATTGATGCAGTAACTAAAGCACATATTTCACGCGATATAGTGGGGAATCCTGAAAATAAAGAAATACTTGTGAAAAATTTTAATCATATTCCAGAAATGGGAGATTTTATAGAAACAATAATGAATGAAGGATGCCCTGCGTACGTAGAAAAGAAGCCAATAACACCAGCAGGAGCAGCGGAATTAATAAGAAAAGCTGGAGGTAAAGTAGTTTTAGCACATCCAGTAGCATATAAATACGAAGATAATCTTACTGATGAAGAAGTAATGAGTATAGCTAATGATATGCACGTCGATGGAATAGAAGCAAATTATATCTATATTGATCGTTATAATAATAGAATAAATGAAGTAGAAAAATGGAGAAGAATTGCTGAAAAAAATAATCTAATGGTCACATTAGGATCAGATTTTCATAATATAGATGGAATAAGACCAGTGATAGGATTATTAAATGAAGATATAGAATTAACAGAAAAATACATAGAGAATATTTTAGAAAACTTAAATTAAAAGATTTAATGTTTTGTTTAATATGAGGGAACTAGTTTTTAACGTTTTTTTTTTATAAAATCTTGACTAAATTTTTGAAATGGTATAGTATAGAAGGCACAAGAAAAAGAAAATAAAATTAATTAACTTTATTTTCTAAACTTTGAGAAAGGAAGAATGACAATGATCAAAAAAGAAGAAGCAGAATCAATACTAAAAAAGTATGGTCAAGAACATTTACTAAACCATTTTGAAACATTAAATGAATCAAAAAAGAAAGAATTGTTAAGCCAAATAGAGAATATTGATTTTGAATTGATTAACAGTTTATACAAAAATGCTGATAAAGAAGAAGCAAATAAGCAAGATGAAATTTCACACATGGAATATTCAGATAAGTATAAACTAAATGAAAAATACAAAGAATATGAAGACATCGGAAAGAAATCTATCAAAGCAGGACAATTAGCTGTTGTAACGATGGCAGGTGGTCAAGGAACTAGATTAGGATTTGATGGACCAAAAGGTGCCTATGATATAGGTCTAGATTCTCATAAATCTTTGTTTGAATTACTATGTGATAATCTAAAAGAAGGGCAAAAAAAGTATGGAGTATTAGTTCCATGGTTTATTATGACGAGTGAGGAAAACAATGACCAAACAATAGAATTTTTTGAAAAACATAAATTCTTTGGTTATCAAAAAGATAAAAATATCTTTTTCTTCAAACAAGGTCAACTACCAATGGTAGATACAGAAGGAAAGATATTGATAAATGAGGACGGACTTATAAAGCTAGCAGCAAACGGACATGGTGGAATCTATGAAGCCCTAGTAAAAAATGGAATGGTTAAAAAGATGAGAGAAATGGGCATAGAATGGATTTATATTGGTGGAGTAGATAACTGTTTAGCAAAAATGGTAGATCCACTATTTGTAGGAATGGCAATAGATAAAAAAGTTACAGTTGCTTGTAAATCTGTTGTAAAAGCTAATCCACATGAAAAAGTTGGAGTCTTCTGTAAGAGAAATGGAAGACCAAGTGTTATAGAGTATTCAGAAATATCAAATGAGATGGCAGAAGCTACTGACGAGAACGGAGAATTATTATATGGAGAATCAAATTTGTTATGTAACTTATTTGATATAAATGCAGTTGAAAGAATGGGAAGTTTACCACTTCCATATCACATTGCATACAAAAAAGCCACTTATATTGATAAAGATGGAGAATTGATAGTACCAGATTCACCAAATGCATATAAGTTTGAATCTTTCTTATTTGATACATTTGGAACATTGGACGAAATGTTAGTATTGAGAGTAAAGAGAGAAGAAGAGTTTGCACCAGTTAAAAATGCAGATTCTGCAGGAGTCGATTGTCCAAGCACAGCAAGAAAAATGTACGAAGATTTTCAAAAATCAAAAAAATAAATAAAGGAGAATTTCATTATGGATTATATGAAAGTTTATGAAGAATGGCTACAAAGCCCAGATTTTGATGAGGAGACGAAGGCAGAATTATTAGCAATAAAAGGTGACGAAAAAGAAATAGAAGATAGATTTTATCAAGAACTAGAATTTGGAACAGCAGGTTTAAGAGGTGTTTTAGGAGCTGGAACAAACAGAATGAACAAATATACAGTTGGAAAAGCAACACAAGGTTTAGCAAATTATATCCTTAAAGAAGGAACACAAGACAAAGGAGTAGTAATTAGTTATGACTCTAGAAGAATGTCAGACGAATTTAGCAAACAAACAGCATTAATATTAAATGCAAATGGAATAAAAACATATTTGTTTGAAAAATTAAGACCAGTTCCAGAATTATCATTTGCAGTTAGAGAATTAGGATGCACAGCAGGAATAATGATTACTGCAAGCCACAATCCACCAAAATATAATGGATACAAAGTATACTGGGATGATGGTTCACAAATAGTACCACCAAGAGACAAAGATATAATAGGAGAAGTTAAAGCTATTGAAAGATATAGTGAAATAAAAACAACAACAAGAGAAGATGCTGAAGCAAAAGGACTATTTAATCTTGTTGGAACAGAAATGGATGAAAAATATAAAGATGTACTTAAAAAGTCAATAATAAATCCAGAAGTTGTAAAAGAAGAAGGAAAAAAATTAAAAGTTGTATATACTCCATTACATGGAACAGGAAATCAAATTGCAGAAGATTTATTACATGAAATAGGACTAGAAAATGTATATGTAGTACCAGAACAAAAAGATCCAGATGGAGAATTTCCAACAGTTAGTTATCCAAACCCTGAAGACAAAAAAGCTTTCAAACTAGCATTAGAGTTAGCAGAAAAAGTAGATGCAGATGTTGTACTTGCAACTGACCCTGATGCAGATAGATTAGGAATCTATGCGAAAGATAAAGCAACAGGTAAATATATGGATTACACAGGAAATATGTCAGCACTATTAATAGCAGAATATAGAATTTCTCAAATGAAAGCAAAAGGAATCCTTCCATCAGATGGAATGATTATAACAACAATAGTATCTTCAAACTTAACAAGAGCAATAGCTAAAGAATATGGATTAGAATGCATTGAAGTTTTAACTGGATTTAAAAATATTGGAGCAATAATGAAAAAAGCAGAAGAAAATAAGGACAAGACTTATGTATTCGGATTTGAAGAGAGTTATGGATGCTTAATTGGAGATTATGCAAGAGACAAAGACGGAATTGCAGCAGTAATGGCACTTTGCGAAGCAGCTTGCTATTATCAATCACAAGGCAAAACATTATGGGATGCAATGATTGAAATTTACGAAAAATATGGTTACTATGAAGAAACTCAAGTTGCAATAGTAAAAGAAGGAGCTTCAGGAGCTCAAGAAATTAAAGACATGATGACAAAAATGAGAAATACAGATGTATCACAAATCGGAGAATATAAAGTATTAGAATTTAAAGATATCGAAAAAGATATTGCAAAAAATATGGTTACTGGAGAAACAACTTCAACAGGATTACCAAAATCAAATGTTTTATACTATGAGTTAGAAGGTAACAACTGGTGCTGTATACGTCCATCAGGAACAGAGCCTAAAATAAAACTATATATGGGAATAAAGGCTGATACTCAAGAAGAAGCAAGTAAAAAGATAGAAGAATTAAAAAATGCAATGGTAGAAATTGTAGAGAAATAATAGTAAAAGCTCCTATTCAGGAGCTTTTACTATGCACTTTACATATACCAACCGCCATTGATTGCAAGTTCTTGACCAGTAACATAAGTGGCATGTGCGAGATAACTTACACCATCTGCAACTTCTTCAGGCAGACCAATACGACCTAAAGGAATTTGTTCAATTATTTCATCTAACTCTTCCTTAGTCCAATCTGCATTCATAGCAGTATCAATTATTCCTGGAGAAATATAGTTAACTCGTATGTTAGAAGGTCCAAGCTCTTTTGACAAGCTCTTGCTCAAAGAAGCTATAGCACCTTTAGTTGCAGCATAAACTGATTCCATACAAGCTCCTGAAGATCCCCATATAGAGGAAATATTGATAATGCAACCACTCTGATTTGTAACCATTGTATCAATTACGGCTCGACTCATAGAAAAACAGCTATACAAGTTGCAATTCATTATATTGTTCCACTGTTTATCTGTTGTATCGGAAAGTAAGCAATATAGATCTATACCAGCATTATTAACTAGTACATCCACTGTTTTATATTTGTCTAAGACATAATTCACAGCAGAATCCACGCCAGTTTTTGTTGAGATGTCAGCAATGTAGAAATCTACCAATAATCCTTTTGCTTCAAAATATTCTTTAAAGCTTGGAATTTTAGACTCATCACAATCTACAGCAATAACATCAAAACCATCTAATGCTAACCGTTCTGTCACAGCTTTTCCGATTCCTCCAAATCCACCTGTTACAATTGCTATTTGTTTCTGCATGATATATGGTTCCTTTCTAGTATAAAATACAATACTACATTAATATTACATTTGTATTATATTATATCACAAAATATTGAAAATTTAAAGTGGAAATGGTAATATAAATATGTGAAAAAGTATATATTAAAGGGGAAACTAATGAAAAAACATAAGAAAATAATATTAATTGGTATAATATTTATATTAATGATAACAATATCAACTATTGAAAGTAATGGAGACACAGCCTCAGAAATGAAACCACTAGGGATAAAGACAACATGGAGTGAGTATTTGAATAAACCTGAATTTGGTTTGCGTGGTGTAACAAAAATTATAAAAGCTGAAGATGATAGCGAAATCTTGGTAGGTTATTATAGTGACGAGCTTAAATTACCAAATGGACAAATTTTCAAATGTACTAGTAGAGGATGGCAAAGTTTTATAATTAAATTAAATAAAAATCGAGAAATAGAGTGGGCAAAAGCAATAAGTGGAAGCGGTAGCTCTTTTATATATGATGCGAAAAAGACAGATGATAATAAATATTTGGTAACAGGAAATTTTGGTGGAGATATTATAATAGATGAAGGAAAGGAATTGAAAGATAATAGTTCTGATAGTATATTTCAAATAGAATATAATCCAGATGGATCTATCCAATCTTATAAAAGCAAAGGATTTAATACTAGTGAGAATGGATATGTTAGAGTGGATAACATAAAAATATTAGAAGATAATAGCTTAATAGTCGATGGAACTTATCAAGAAAAAATGATTTATGACAATGGACAAGAATTAAATGATAATACAGATGAATATATAGATTATATTACAAAACTTAATAAAAATCTAGAAGTTGAATGGATAAAACAACTAAAAAAGGATGGAAATATATATGATGAAATTCAGAAAAAAAATGGAGATATATTAATAACAATAGAAGCATCTTCAGAAGGAAAAGGATTTCAATTTGATAATCAACCAGAAGTTATAGGTTTGGATTATAAAACATATAATTGTACTCTTTCAGGAGATGTAACTGAAGTTAACAATATAGTATTACAAAATATTAATGAATCTTATTATAACATATATGCAATGAATGATGGAGGATATTCTGTAATTGAATACTATACAGAAAATAAAAAAATAAATAAGAGTGTAATAACCAAATATAGATCAAACAATACTATTGAATGGACAAAAGAAGTAAGTATAGAAAACTATGGAGCTGTAATTAATCTAAATCAAATTGATGATAATAACTATGCAATGGTTCTTTTTTATGCGGGGAGTGACCCTAAAATAAAAATAGGTGAAAAAAATGTTACAATACATAAAAATTTTAAAACTGGTTTCGAAAGTGACGATTCAAAGTTTATGGGAACAGTAATAGCAAAGCTAGATAATAATGGGGATTTGATATATTCAAAGTGTATGGAAAACTTTCAAATAGAAAATTTTTTAAATAAGGATAAAGATAAGTTTTTTGTATTAGGATTATCTCTTGGAACTATATTAGATAATGGTAAATTATATGAACCAGGAAGCTACGTAATGATAGATTTTGACGAATACTATAATGAGTTGGATGCTCCACCAGTACCAACACCAACTGAAGAACCTACACCAAACGTGCCAACGCTAGAGCCATCAGACTCACCAACGTCGAAACCATCAGAATCACCAAGTGTTGCTCCTACGCAACATACAAAAAACCCATCACAACAAGAAGTATCGCCAAACGATAGCGATAATGATAGTTCAAATGGAGATAATTCATTAACACTAGATGATTATTATAAAAAAGCATCAAAAGATAAATATGATGATGCAAATGGATCTGCAAATATAGATTCAAGCGACACAACATATAAAAATGTTCCTTCAGAGTCTCCAGATACAGGAGATACAATAATTATATCAATTATTATATTAGCTATATCATTTATAGGAACAATTGTTATATTAGCCATAAAAATAAGAAACAAAGAATAGAAGGTAATTAAAACAAATATTAAAAAATAGATATGTTACAGTAGTATATAGAAGTATGGGAAAAAAAAGGGAGATGTTAAAAAATGAAAAAATCAAAATTCATATTACCTTTAGCAGTAACTGGAATACTAACAACAAGTATAACTGGGACAACTTTAGCAGCAACACCGCTAGGATTGTTTGAAAAGGGAGAATTAGTAGAAGATACAGCAGTAGCAACGTTCATGTTAGAAAACAAAAAGGATGAAATAACAGCAGAAACATTAAAAAAGACATATCCAACAATAACAGAAATAAAAGAAAATGAAAATGGAATTGTAGGAACGGGAACAACATTTAAGATAGAAGACCATCCGTATACAACGTTAATATATGGAGATGTAAATGGAGATGGAAAAGTAACAACAGCAGATGCAGTATTAGTTCAATTGAATGTAGTTCATGAAAAAGAATTAACCAAAACTCAACAAGAAGCAGGAAATGTAAACAGAGGGGTTGATTCAAAACTAACAACAACAGACGCTGTTAACATTCAATTAAATATAGCAGAAGGAAAAAAGATTCCAGACATAGACCCGCATAATATAAGCGAAGATTATATTTGTGGATTAAGAGTTGAAAGAACATCTGGTACAGAAGCAAAAGTGTCTTTTATAAATAGTACAGGATTCTTTAATGCTTATTATGTAATTAAGCCACATGGTACACCAGTCACGTATGAAGCGGATTTTATGAAAAATGGTAAATTTAATAAAGAGTTACCTCATATAAAAATAGATCTTCAAACTGAAGAAGCAGAAATAATTAATGTAGAAGACCCAACAAAAGCTTATGATATTTATTTTGTATTATCTGATGATTATGGCAATGTATCTTCAAAAATTTGTGCAAGTGAAGTTATACCAATAAAAGAAGGAGCAAAAGAACCTATAAAAATAGAAAGTGTTTCTATGCCAAATTTGGAAGAAGAAACATCTGTAGATGAAGCGATGGTGACATGGACCGTTAATAGACCTCTTGAAAAAGATGATAAATTTATTGCTGTTCAAGGATATACAGAATATATAACTACAGCTGAAGATATCAATGTTGGTGAAAGAACAGTACAAATACCTTTTAGCAAATTTGGACTAACCAATGATTTAGAATCAATGAGTTATAGTGTAAGTGTCTTTGCTAAAGGAGATTCTCAAACTAATCCATCAAATGTAGCTATTTCTAATGATGTGCTTGTAAGTCCAGTAGATTGTGTAACAGATTTATTAGGAATACCAACTTTCGAGAATCATACAATATCATGGAAAGATCCAGCTAATAAAGAAAATATAGGATCATTTAGAATTAAAGCATTTGAATATGATGATAAATCTCAACTAGTTGAAGGAGAAGGAATTGAAATAAAAGAAACGCCTAATAAAAATGATTCTGGATATACTGTAGATGCTAAAGAATTAAAAGATGATGTAATATATGAAGTAACTGTTGAAGCGGTACCTAAAGCAGGACATAAGCTTTCAGAGGGAATTTCAATGGCAGTCAGATCACCTAAGTTTTTCAGATTGGGAGCACCTACTATTGTAGAAAATAATAAATCAGAATCAAGTGTAGAATTAAAATTAAGTGAAGATAGCAAAAATGTATCAAGACTAGATGATAATTATAATGTTTATGTAGGTTTATATAACCCAGAATTAGAAAATTATGAAGATGAATCAAGCAAATTTGAGCCTGTTACTGAATATAGCAACATTAAAATAGATAAAGATGGTAAATTTAAAGTAGACAATTTAACTGAAAATGGTAAATATATGATTGCATTAGTAGTAACCGGAAAATGGGGACAATTTTGTTCAAATTATGTAATAGTGGATAAAACACGCTAATTGTAAGGTGATGGCAAGCTGATCTTTTAAGATTTTGCTTGCCATCCATCAATATTTCTTCTAATTGCTCCGAACAAATTTGCTCTGACCATAGGAATATGTTTAGATAATTTATAAATCATTTGTTTCATATCTTCACGCTTAGAAGTACCATCCATAGGGCAGGCTTTAGGCATAACCGTTAAGTTATTCTTTTTAATAAAACGTTTAGTATCCTTTTCAGATGTATAAACTAAAGGTCTAATTAGAGTAACTTTTGAACGATCCATATAGCTAACAGGCTTAAAAGTCCCTATATTTCCAGCATATAATAGGTTTAACAAAAAAGTCTCTAAAACATCGTCTTCATTATGACCTAAGGCTATTTTGTTACAACCTTCTCTGATTGCAACAGAATTAATAATACCTCTGCGCAAATTAGCACATAATGAGCAGGGATTTTTTTCTTTTCTAATATCGAAAACGATTTCCTGAGTATGGCTTTCTTCAATAAATAGAGGGATGTCAACATCATCACAAATAGATTGTAATAAATTAGTATCAAAAAATTTAAAACCTGGATTGATACTTATTGCAATGATATCAAAGTGTTTAGGATAAAATCTTTGTAAGGCTTTAAAAGCATAAAGCATAGAAATAGAATCTTTTCCACCGGATAAACAAATTGCAATTTTATCATTTTCTTCAATCATATTAAATTCTTCAATTGCTTTTCTCATGCGACTTAATATTTTTTGCATATTTAACCTCCACTTTTTATACTTTAAGATGGTTATTAATCGTTATTATAAATCCAAACATAATTATACTATGATCAAACTCTTACGTCAACTAAAGAATAGAGTAAGAGAAAAAATAAAAAAGCAAAGCTTAAAACCCTTTTAAAGTATTGAAATTTATTGACAAAAGGTTGAAAATAATATAAGATAAATATGATAAAATTCGCTATATTTGTTCTTATAGCTCAACAGGATAGAGCAACCGCCTCCTAAGCGGTAGATGGGGGTTCAAGTCCCTCTAGGAACACCATATAAAATAACTATATGAAAAACAACGGAAAAAATAAAAGGAGAATACGTATGAGTAATTTTTTAGATGATTATGTAGAAGTATTAGAAGAACGTCATGATCAATTAGATGGAAAAAAATACGAAGGTGAAGTAATAGATATTAATAAAAAAATAATCTCTTTTTCTGGAGTACCTAGCTTAGAAGAAGTTGATGATGAGCTTAATATATTGCAAGAACAAATAGCTAATGAACAACCACAAAATAAAATGGAAAAATATCAATTATTTTCACAAATGAAGCTTGTAAGATCTCAAGTAGAAAAGATAGAAATTATAGAGCAAAAAAAGCAAGAAACTTATGACTTAATTGCTTATTATCAAGATCAAATTAAAAATGAAGATGGAGATTTGGAAACAAATAAAGAAGCAATAGAGCAATGTAAACAAAGAATAAATGAGCTTAATACACAAGAAAAACAAATATATATTGCCTTAGGTAGAGAAGAATTAGCTAAAGACTTAAATATGCCAGAAATCGAAGAAAATGAAGAAATAGAACAGGAAGAACCAGAAAAACAGGAAGAAAATGAAAAAGACGAAAAAAATGAAATTGCTAATAAAGATATTGAAGAAGAACAAAATCAAGATAATGAGGAATTAACAAACGAAGAATCACAAGAGAATATAAGTCAGCTTAATGATAAAATAGCAAATAGAGAGCAAATAGAAACTTTAATAGATTACTATGATGCACAATATTATTTGCTTTCTAAACAAGGAAAAACAGAACAAGAACTACAAATATATTTAAACGAAAAAGAGTCGCTTGTAGAGGCATTAGGAGAATTAGATGCAGAAATTGATGTTTTAGCTGGAGAGGCGGGGGATAAAATACCAGAAGAAATAAAAGGAAAGTTAGAATCAAGAGGAGTAAAAGAAGGTGAACAACAAGACTTACAAAATCAAAACATCCCAGGATTAGATGAAAAATTAGATAAAAAAGAAGAATTAGAAAATATTATAAAATATTATAATGGTTTACACTTAAGTAATGAAATAAGTTATAAAAATAAAACAATTTCTAAAGAAGAATTTGAGCAAGAACAAGACCTTTTAGAACAATCAATTGAAAAAGTAAAAGAGTCATTACAAGATATCAATAAACAAATATCAGATTTACTACCAAAAAAAACACAACCAAAAGTTAGTTTTGAATTATTACAAAAAGAGATACAAGGACTAGAAGACTTGAAAGAATATTACACAAATCTAATGAAAACTCCAGAAAAAGAAGAAGAATATAGTAAATATATAGAAAAATTTAATCAAGAAATTGCAAAAAATAAAGAAATGATTGAAAAATTAGTTCAAGAAGGAGCTATAGAAAACTTAGAGGAAAAAGAAACTCAGCAAGAAGCTAACTGGGAGGATGGGATAGAAGTAGCTGAAATAGTAGAAGAGATGGAGGAAGATATAGGTCCGATAATAGATGAAAATGTAAGTGAAGTAGAGGTAATTGATGATGGACTATCTACACAGGAAAGAGTAGAAGAATCACTAGAACAATATCAAATACAACAGGAACAACTAGAGCCACCACAGAATCAAAATCAAATAGAACCACCTCAAAACGTGAATCAATTAGAATCATTTCAAAATGAGTATCAAATACAACCACAGTATGTAAAGGGACCACATCCAAGATTTGAGAGAACAGAAACAACAGATAAGCAAAAAATAGAAAAATCACTTGAGAAGGAACTTGAAAAGGCAAGAGAATCAGAAAATCTAAAGCAACAACAACCACGAGAGTATACAGAACATGAAATCGTTCCATTAGAAAGCAATAGAATGATGCAAACGAATCAACGAGTTCAAGAAGAAAATTATCAAATTATGGATGAGCCTGAATATGAAGTTTTGGAAGATGAAGAAAAAATAGTGGGAGAGTATGACAAAATAGAATCAATTGACGAAATCGAAGCAGCAGTAGTTATAGATGAAGAACAAGATTATGATATGAAAGCAGGACAAATAGTAGATCTATGCAGGGATACAGGAATAGAATTAGAAGATTTAAAACAAATAATGGAAGTTATAAAAAATGTAAAAGATAGAGAAAATCAATATACTGCTAACCAAAATCAACAGAATTATTATGATGGAAGATAATTAAAAACTAATGAGGAAGGATAAAAAATATGGATATTCAAACTATAGAAACAAAAGAAATGTATTCTGAAGTATATGCTGTCTTAAACCTATTGGGTAATTCTTTTATAACGAAATTACCGCCTAGTTTATATGCTATGATACAAGAGCAAAAGTTAGATACATATACTCCTAAATATACAATGGAAATCCCATTATCTCAACAAAACTTAAAAAAACAGTCTGTAGCTATGATTGCATTATTTCAATTAAAATACTGGTGTAGAAATGATGAAGAAAGACAGAAACTAAAAAACATTTTCGAAGAAAATACTAGAAAAAATGAACAAGAAATGAGAGAAAAATACTCAACAGACAATCTATTTAAAAAGAAAAACTCAATACAACAAGAAGTTGAAAGTAATGAAAATCTAGAAAAGATAGAAGAAAATACTACTCAAGCTATGGTAGAATATAAGGAATCTTTTATCAAGAAAATAATAAATAAGATAAAGAATATATTTAAAAGAAATAAATAATTGTAAATCCTAAGGAGTTTAGATGGAAAAAAAATTCATGAAAGAAGCTTTGAAAGAAGCTTTAAAAGCAGAAGAAAAATTAGAAGTGCCAGTAGGGTGTGTTATAGTGAAAGATGGAAAAGTTATAGCACGTGCTCATAATCAAAAAGAAACAAAATTTGATACAACAAAACATGCAGAAATAATGGCTATACAAAAAGCAAGCAAAAAGTTGAAATCATGGAGGTTAATAGATTGTGAAATGTATGTAACTTTAGAACCATGTTCAATGTGTGCTGGTGCAATCATAAACTCTAGAATAAAAAAATTATATATAGGAACAATGGATAAAAAAACAGGAGCGGCAGGTTCGGTTTTAAATCTATTTGAAGATTATCCATTTAACCATAAAGTTGAAATACAAAAAGGTGTAATGCAAGAAGATTGTGAAAAAATATTAAAAGATTTTTTTAAAAAACTACGACAATTAAAGAAGCAAGTTAAAGATAAGGAAAAGAGTAGTAAATGAAAATAAAAGAATTTTATAATAAACACAGAAAAGTCATTTATTGGTTAATATTTATAATATATGGGCTAATAAATTTAGTATTGACTTTGTTACATGAGCCATGGAGAGATGAAATACATACATGGTTATTATCAAAAGAATTAACAATACCTGAAATATTTGTGGAAAGTCGTTTTGACGGTCATCCGATTTTATGGCATCTTTTGTTAATGCCATTTGCAAAAAATGGATTTCCAATTTTGACTTTAAACATAGTAAGTTATGTAATTATGCTTGTGGCAACATGGATATTTTTATTCAAATCCAAAATACCAGATGTTATAAAAATATTTTCAGTATTTACAATTCCATTTACATATGTTTTTTCAGCAATATCGAGAAATTATTCACTATTTATATTATTTTTAGTAATAATAGGAGTACTATATAAAGATAGATATAAATATCCTTTAATATATAGTGTGCTAATATGTTTTTTAATACACACTCACGCTTTAGCATGGGGAATTGTAGCAGGTTTAACAATTACATTTCATATTTATGAAATATTATTATCTTTGAGAAAAAAGAACAATTTAGAGCTTAAAAAGGCAATAATAGGATTAGTTTTAATAGCAGTAAATACAATAATTGTTGTTTTGCAATTATATGGAACTTCGAATATGAACTACTCAACAGAAATGCTTAAAAAGGTAATAAAACCATCAATTACAGCAATGATATTTTTATTTCTGTTTATAGCATATACAGTATTTGTACTAAAGAAAAATTATAAAGAATGTATAATAATTACTTTACGGAATTGGATTTCAACTATATATCTATGTATTTGTATATTCAGCAATAACGTTCCAAAGGTACATGTTGTTTTATACTTTGATGCTATTCTATCTAATTTTATTACAGGATGAAAAAAAGGCGGATTGGAAAACAGTTGCATTATATATAGCTTTTTTAATAATTACAATATGTTATGGAATACCTATTTTTTTAAATTATTTAACAAAGGATATAACGATGCCATACTCTGCAGCTAAAGATATGGCAATGTATATTAATGAAAATGTACCAAAAGATTCTACAATATTAGTAGATACTATGGTTATAACCCAATCACTTATTCCATATTTAAATGAAGATTATTCTTTGTATGATATTACTTATGAAAAAACTTCAAAAACTGCTCAAAGCATGTCAGATAATAACAATGCTAAACTTAAAGCTTTGGAAAGTTTGGGCAACAAATATAGAAATAGATATTTAATTATATCAAATGGTATTGTAAAATTTAATAATTTAAAACCAGTACATGAAAGTGAAGCGATAGAAGAAGAAAGATATACACTATACAAATTACCATAAGAAGTTGTGGAAAGGGGAATATAGCTGTAATGAGAAAACTAAAAAAGAAAATAAGAAGGATAATAAGAACAAAGACTTTTCACTGTATTATCATAGCGTTAATAATATTAGCAATGGTAATTTTCGCATTAATAAAAATAAAGAAGTATGATGTTGAAGGTGAGTCAGAAATGCCTTTTGAAATATCAAAAATAAATGTTATAAGTTCTGTTGGTGGAGAGACTATTCAAAAACCAGAAGGAGAGCAACAAAATAGATGGGATTTACAAATAAGTCAGAATAATGATTTTTATATTTATGTTGAAAAAAACAAAAATTATAAAAGTAGACAGGAAGAAATAATTAAATCAATAGAAATAAAGAATATTCAAATAGAAAAGGCAGAAGAAAAAGGCGAAAACAAAATATATAGACCAGATGAAGCTTCTGAAAAAGAAATGTTTAGAAATGTAGCTGAAGATGAAGTTCAAAATATTACATATAAAGGTGCACCGGAATCAAATGTAAAAAAACTAGAAATGAACAACCAAGGAGATTTGATTTATTTTAGGTATACAAATAAAGATATTACCAAATATTCATCAAATGAAGAAGAATTAGATTATAGTCAGCTTTTGAAATTAGCTGGAATTAGAGAAGAACAGCTAAAGGCAACTGTAAAATTTGACATTGTAATCAATTTAGAATCTAATAAATCATTTAATACAACAGTTGCAACAGACATACCTATACAAGGTGTTGTAGAAAGTGGAAGATCATCATCAGAAATAATTGAGTCAAATAAGTTGATTTTTAAAAGAAATTGATATATAATACAAAAGATGTAAGTTTGATTTTTCTATGGAGAGTAAAGCCAATAGAGAACTATGAATCTTGTCAGGTCCGGAAGGAAGCAGCAATAAGTAGAACCCCTCTATGTGGAGTTACTTTCCATAGAGGAATCAAACTTATATAGTATAACCCAAAAATTTAAAGGAGATGTGATAAATGGGGTACACAGCTCTTTACAGAACGTTTAGACCAAAAACATTTTCAGAAATGGTAGGTCAAGAACACATAACAAGAACATTAAAAAATCAAATAATTGCAGATAGAGTAGGACATGCATATTTGTTGAATGGAAGTAGAGGAACAGGAAAAACTACTACAGCGAAAGTTTTAGCAAGGGCAATAAATTGTTTAAATCCAAAAGATGGAGAGCCTTGTAATGAATGTGAGATTTGTAAAGGCGCAATATCAGGTTCACTAACAGATATTGTCGAGATGGATGCTGCTTCTAATAATAGTGTTGAAGATATTAGAAGTATACGAGAAGAAGTAAACTTTTTACCAACAAAGGCAAAATATAGAGTGTACATAATAGATGAAGTGCACATGCTTTCAACAGGTGCTTTTAATGCTTTATTAAAGACATTAGAAGAACCACCAGAGCATGTAAAATTTATATTGGCGACAACTGAACCTCAAAAACTTCCAGCGACGATATTATCAAGATGTCAAAGATTTGATTTTAAAAAGATATCTAACAAAGACATAATAAAAAGGTTAAAAATTGTTTGCGATGAAAGCAAAATAGAATATACAGAAGATGCATTGAATATAATAGCTGTACTTTCAGAAGGTGCTATGAGAGATGCTTTATCAATTTTAGAAAGATGCGTACAAGATGGCGAAAATAAAATTGATAGTGAAAAAATAAAAGAATTAGTAGGGATACCTAAAACAACGCATATAAATGCAATAATAAAAGCGATACTAGAATATAATGTAGAAGAAGCTTTAGATGTAATAAATAATGTGTTAGAAGATGGAAAGGATTTAATTAATTTTATCTGGGAAATGATAAAATATAGTAAAGATATTTTAGTATGTAAAATATCAGGAACATTGGAAATATATAATGATGAGGAAAAAAGTCAAATAAAAGAATTGGCAAAAAATACATCGAAAGATAGATTAGTAGATATTATTTATCAATTATCTAGCCTTGAAAGGGACTTAAAAAGTTCTACACAAAAAGTAATAATGTTTCAGGCAGGAGTAATAAGATTATGTAATGAAACAGTTGTAAATAACCTTCAAAATAATGTAACTGATAAAGCAATTTCTTCAGATGGTATAAAAAATTTGGAACAAAGAATTACCAAAATTGAAAATTATTTAAGAAAAGGAGTAATTTCTACAAGAACAGCTCCATCAAAAACGTCAGTTGCCTCATCAACAACAGAACAAACAGTTTCAAGAAAATCAACAAGCAAAGGAAATGTTTCCCCAAAGTCAAAAGCAGTTCAAGCGAAGCCAGCCAAAAATCCAGAAAATTTTTGGCCTGAAGTATTAGAACAGTTAAAAATGAATGGAAAAATGGTGTTAGCTTCAAATTTAGCTGGCACATCTGCCAAAGAAATAAATGATTTAACAGTTGGAGTATATTTTTCAAAACCAATTAGTCCTTTTGGAAAAACGGTTTTGGAAAAGGAAGAAAATAAAAAGACGTTAACCGATTTGGTATCAATAGCTTTAGGTAAAACTATGCATATTAAATTTATGGAAAATATTGAAAAACAAGATAATAACGATGAATATGATATACAACAAATTGCTGAAGGAAATGATATTCCATTTAATATAATTGATTAAGTTTTTAAATTAGTTAAATTTATTTTAAAACGGATAAAATTAAATACATAAATTTTAGTTTCGTTATTTATAAAGATAGGAGGATTAAAAATGGGAAAAAGAGGAGGATTTCCAGGGGGAGGATTCCCAGGAGGAATGAATATAGGAAATTTAATGAAAGAAGCTAAAAAAATGCAAGCAGAGATGGAACAATCTCAAACAGAATTAGCAAGCAAAGA
>CANQPF010000026.1 GCA_947625665.1 uncultured Clostridia bacterium
ACAGAAATAAAATTTTTATTAAAAGAGGCTTTAACTGAAAAAATATATGATAGAGAAGTTTATATGAAAGGTATTGATGCAAGTTATAGATATGAAGGATATAATGTGTATAAAGCAGAAAATTTAAAAAGAAATTAATGTGTCCATATTTATTTATTGCAGAACAACAAATATTTATAACCTACACTATTATATATGATTTAGATTAGAGCTAGAATAATTTTGGTAAATATGATATAAAAAAGGAGAATAAAATGAAGGTTTTATTTGTATGTTTGGGAAATATATGTAGGTCACCAATGGCACAATATATATTTGAAGATTTAATAGAGAAGAAAGGAATTTCAGATAAATTTTATATAGATTCAGCAGCTACTAGTACAGAAGAAAAAGGAAATGGAATATATTATGGTGCGAGTAGTAAATTGAAACAAATGCATATAAAAATAGGAAACCATGTATCAAGACAAATAACAGCTAAAGATTATGATGAATTTGATTATATACTAGGAATGGAAGAATCAAATATTAAAAATATAAAAAGAATTGTTGGGAAAGATAAAGATAATAAGATACATAAATTATTAGACTTTACGAGAAATCCTAGAGATATAGCAGATCCATGGTATACAGGAAATTTTGATAAAACATACGATGATATAGTTGAAGGATTAAATGGTTTTATGGAATATCTAGAAAAACGAGATAAAATATAGAAGGGCAAAAATACAAGATTGTAAGAAGCAAAAACGAAAAGGAGGTGGCAAATGAGCAAAGGTAAAAGGATGGCATCTAGGGAAGAACAAAAAATAGCAAAAAAGAAACGCAAAGAAATTAAGAAAAGAAACAAAAAGTTTGCTAAAGGAATAATTTCTAGCGGAAAAAGAAGTACTGGCACCTTTTCAACTCGTAGAAAAAAACGCGAAGAAGAAATGGAAAAATTGTATGAAGAAAAACGCGAGAATCTACGTAACAGACTACAGTCTTTGGTTAATGAAAATAAAGTTGATAAACATAACTTGAAGAGGGAAAAAGCAAGAAAAGATAAAGCTAAAAATATAAATATAATAGATAAAAAAGAAAAATTTGAACAAGAAAAAATAAAAAATATAAATAAGATAGATAAAAAGGAAAACAAAGCAAAGAAAGCAGCTATAAAAAAAGAAAACAAAAAGCCAGTAAAAAAGAAACAAAATGAAAAACCTAGAAGCGATATATTTAGTTATGAATTAACAAGAAATCAAAGAATTCTTGAAAGCGAAAGACAATTAAACAAAGTAAAGATTATGATTGTTATTGTTGTTTTTATAATAACAATATTGACAACAACTATAATACTAAATAAAAAAGGAATAAATATACATGAGAGAATAACTGGAGAAACTACAGAAGCGGATTCTAAAGTGAATAATGATACGAAAATAGAAAATAGTACTGATTTAGAAGAAAATAAAACAGAGATAGCTGATAGTGCAGAAAATAAGCAAATTCTAATAAAATCAGTAGAAGAAACAGAAGATGAACAAATAAAGGAATTAGTAGAAAAAGAAATTGAGAAACAAAATAATCCAAATAAAAAATTTGCTTTTTTCTATTGGAATATGAATACAAATAAATACTATTTTTATAATGAAAATGAATATATAACTGCTGCAAGTACATATAAGTTGCCATTAGCTATGCTGTATTATGATAGAATTAGAAGTGGAAAAATAAAAAGTGATGCGAAGTTTACGTATTCAAAAGATGCTTATGAAGAAGGAGCAGGTTCAACAAATGCAGATTATAAAGTAGGAGATAAAATACCAGTCAGTTATTTACTTGAACAATCTATTATCAATAGTGATAATACAGCTTCTAATATTTTAATAAGAAATATTGGATATAAGAAGTATAGAAAAAATATTACAGAATATACAGATATTGAAGAACCGAATGAATTTTATAAAGAAAATATTACTTCAGCAAAATTTTCTTATGAAATATGCAAATATTTATATGAACATAAACAAGATTATGAAAAATTAATAGAAGATTTAAAAAAATCATCAAAAGGATCATATTTAAAAAAATATTTAACAGATATCGATGTTGCTCATAAATATGGAAGTATTGATGACTATACTCATGATTATGGTATTGTTTTCGGAAAAAATACATATTTAGTTGGTGTATTTACTAAAGGATTTACGGATGCAGAAGAATTCATAGCTAACCTTAGCTCTAAAGTATTTGAAATTGAAGAAAGTGAATCTGATGATAATACAAATTCAAAACTATATAAAATTGTTGAAAAGAAGGAGGAATAAAGATGATACCTAATAAGTTAAAACCAGGTGATGAAGTAAGAGTAATTGCTCCATCAAGAAGTATGGCTATCATAGGGGAAGATAGTAAACAGATAGCGACAAAAAGATTAGAAGGATTAGGATTAAAAGTAACATTTGGACAATATGTTGATGAAGTAGCAGATAATGATTATATTATAGCAACAACAGAACATAGAGCAAAAGATTTGAATGATGCTTTTAAAGATAAAAATGTTAAAGCAATTTTAACAGTTATTGGAGGATTTAATTCTAATCAAATTTTAGATTTAATTGATTATGAAACGATAAAACAAAATCCTAAAATCTTTTGTGGCTTTTCAGATATAACAGTTTTATCTAATGCAATTTATGCAAAAACAGGATTAGTAACATACTCAGGACCACATTATTCAAGCTTCGGGATGTCAAAGGGATTTGAATATGAAATGGAATATTTCAAAAAAATGTTTTTGGAAGAAAACGAGTTTGAGTTGACATCTTCAAAAGAGTGGAGTGATGATGCATGGTTTATAAATCAAAAAGAAAGAGAATTTATTCCTAATGATGGAATGTTTGTAATAAATGCAGGACAAGCAGAAGGAGACATTGTAGGTGGAAATTTATGCACATTAAATCTTTTACAAGGAACACCTTATATGCCTAATATAGAAAATAAAGTACTATTTTTGGAAGATGACGGAGGAGCCGGAGATACATTTTTATTAGATTTTGATAGAAATTTACAATCTTTAATCCATACACCTGAATTTAAAACAGTAAAAGCAATAGTACTTGGACGTGCACAAAAAAATTGTAATATGACGAAAGAAAAATGGACAAAGATGATAAAGAATAAACCAGAATTAGAAGCAATACCAGTAATAGCTGGAGCTGATTTTGGTCATACTACACCAATATTTACATTTCCAATAGGAGGACATGCTAAAATAGAAGCTAACGGAGAAAAAATAAAATTAGTGATTAGGGGATAAAAACGATAATTAACTATAAAATAATAAACATACGAAAGTAAAAAATAAAGAAAGGAAGAGATGATATGAGTACAAAAGAAACAAAAAAAGAAGCAAAAGCAAGTAAACCTAAAGAAGCAAAAACTAAAACAACTGAAAGCAAGGCGAAAGAAAGCAAACCTAAAACAACAACTAATACTAAATTTAAGCAAGCAAGTAAAAAAGACACAAAAGAAGCAAACAAAAAAGAAAGAATGTTTAAAGTAGGAACACGTAGAAAAATTCTTTTAACAGTTACAATTACATTTGCTCTAATAGTAATAATTTCAATAGCAATAGCATTTATATTATTTAATAGTACTAAAGTAGAAAATAGATTAAAAGCAGATCCTTCAAATTATTATTCAGAAACAAATTATTATTTTATAACTGGAGATAAAATTTATTATTACAATATGGATGATGAAGATAGGGGAAGAGTATATTCAATGGATTGGAACGGAAGTGAGAATAAACTAGTTTCTTCTTCAGAAAAATTAAAAACTCCAGTATTTCAATTAGTGTATGACAATAAAGCATATTGTGTGTGCCCACTTTCATCAACATCCAAAGCTGTGCTAAAAATAGATCTAGAAAATGGAACAATAAATAAAGTTTGTGAAGGTGAAATTCAATTTTTAGCAGACACAGTAAAAGATGGAAAAGTGATGGCAGTTGAAATTTCAGATATTAAATATGAAGAACCAAAGATTGACTTATATGAATATGATTTAGAAGAAAATGAGATGGATTTAGTTGAAACATTTAAACCTAATATAGATTCTAATGCTCTTGAAAATAAAGAAAAGGTAAAAGTTTCAATAGCTTATGATAGTCAAGGAGAAAATTTATATTATTCAATTGCTAATAAGTTATTTAGAAATAATGTAGAATTATATGATTCTAAAAATGGAGTATCATCAGGAAGAAAAGTTGCTACAAGTAGTGAAACAACAGCTAGAACTGATACAGACAGAGAAAGTTCTTTAAATTCAAAAGAGTTACAAGATGTAAAAAATGTTGTAGTTGATAATAACTATGTATATTTTACACAAGGAAACAAATTAAATAAACTAGACAAAAAAACAAGACAACTAAATGAAGTAAAAGAAATACCAGAGCTTGATACAGCAACTGATGCCACTATAATAAATAATAATATAGTAATTGATTTTGGTTGTAATGATATTGCTAAATATGTTTTTGGAAAACTTATTGTATACAATTTAGAAAATGACTCATATGAAACATATGATAATATAAAACATTATGATGTAGAGGGAAGTACTATATATAAACTTACACCAGAATATAAAGTAGAGAAGATAAAAATTGGAGAATAGAATGAAAAGAGTATTAAAAACTTTAAAAAAATATTCACTATATTATATATGTATACTAGCAATATTCATTATATGTTTATTTTTAGTAAATACTATTCCTCGAGATAAAATGAAAAACAAAGTAACAGAATCGTATATGCAAATAAAAGAAATTAAATATTTTGTAAAAAATTTGTGGAAAACAGAAGCGATAGAAGGATGGACCGATAATATAATGATTAATATTTGTTATTCATTAGAGCCTTCTGAGCCAATAGATTCAGTATTATTAATGAGAAGAGCTTATACTAAAGATATTAGTAGAATTATAGATTTTGATGATCATCAAAATCCTGTTACAGAATTGAGTCAAATGCTTAATGGAGAAAATATAATTTATAAAATTCATGGTAGATATTGGCATGGATATACCGTATTTTTGAAACCATTGCTATTATTTTTCAATTATAATCAGATTAAAATTATTTGCACAATAGCTTTGATAGCTTTAGCACTAGCATATATAATTTTAGTATTTAGAAAAATTAATAAATTTATACCACTAATAATTATATTTTCATTATTCGCAGTAGGGTATTATATGGCTGGCTTTTCACTAGCATACGTTCCTGTATGGATAATAGCCATGGTAGAATCTATAGTAATAACAGTACGAAAGAAAATGTCACCAATAGAGATGTTTTTGATTGGCGCTCTTACATCGTATTTTGATTTATTAATTACACCAATGATAACATTGGGTATACCGCTTATAACATATATATTTGTAAAAGAAGAAAAAGTAAGTATAAAGGAACTGATTATTTATATAGTTAATTGGGGATTAGGATATATCATTTTATGGGGTAGCAAACTTATTTTAGCTGAGTGTTTTACCAAAGAAGGTGTAATGGAATATGCTAAAACGAAGATTGTGGAAAGGTCTAGCGCAGTTGCAGATGGAGAAAAATTAACTTACATAGCTGTATTAAAAGAAAATATCCAGTGGATTAAATATGAGATGTATATTACCCTAGTAGTTTCTGCTATATGTGTGATTTTAGGCATTTTTACAAAATCATTTAAAAAGAATTTATGGACATATATTATTTTGGCACTTTTACCATTTGCATTATATTTTGTAATGAAAAATCATTCATTTTTACATTCAAAATTTACAAATAAAAATTTAGTTATTACTATAATGGCTCTTGGAATTATGGACTATAAAATTATTAAAAATACGATAAAAAAATGGAAAGGACGCAATAGGGAGGAAAAGACTTTAGATGAAAAAGTATAGATATGAAACAATAATTTTTACAGTAGACGCAATATGTATGATACTAGAATTAATAGCATCGAGAGTGATATCACCATATTTTGGAAATTCTAATATAGTATGGACAAGCGTAATAGGAATAATTTTATTAAGTAGTAGTGTAGGAAATTATTTAGGTGGAAAGATTGCAGATAAAGAAGGAGTAAAGGATAATTTAAAAGCTATATTGGTAGCAGTTTCTATATCAATATTTATAATTCCAATATTGCAAAACAATATACTTGATATTATTAAAGATGTAACTTCTAACATTAAAATAGGAGCTATAATGGCAACAGTACTCCTATTCTTTTTACCATCTTTATTGATGGGATTATTAACTCCGATTATAGTTAAATTAAAATTACAAAGTCTAAACACAGCAGGTGAAGTAGCAGGAAAGATAAATGCAGTAGCAACAATAGGGGGAATAGTAGGAACATTTTTAGGAGGATTTTTCTTAATTCCTAATTTTGGAAGTATACATATTTTATATGTTTTAACAATTTTGGTTGCATTATTACTTTTTTGTGTTGATTTTAAAGTTAAAAGCAAAAGTAGCATATTTATTGTCATAATAACAATTATATCGATTGTACTTATGACGGTGGATATGAATAAGAACAGTAATATAGGACAAGAAGTATTGCAAAGTACAACAAATGACAAAGTAAGTTATGATACTCAATATGGTAGAGTTTTAATATATAATGAAAAAAGAAGTATCGGAAACGTTAGAGTTTTTAATATAGATAGCGGATATGAATCAATTAATTTTACAGATGAAGATAAGATTTATGAATTAGTTTCAGAATATGCGAAGTATTATGATCTAATGTTTAAAGCAAATATTGAAATAAAAGACACTATGATGATAGGTGGTGCAGGATATACGTACCCTAAATATTATATAAGTCATTATCCAGATAAAAATATGGATGTTGTAGAAATTGATGGACAGGTAACTGAACTTGCAAAAAAATATTTTTTCTTAGATAAATTAATTAAAGATTATGATCTAGAAAATAATAATAGACTAGGATTGATAACTGAAGATGGAAGGACGTATTTGAATAATAATACTAAAAAATATGATGCGATTTTGAATGATGCATTTGCCGGATCTGGACCAGTAAAAACATTAACTACGGTCGAAGCGGTATCAAAAATAAAAGAATCGTTAAATGAAGGTGGATTATATATGTCAAATATAATATCATCTTTAGAAGGAGAAAATTCAAAGTTTATAAAAGCAGAAGTAAATACTATGAAGCAAGTATTTAAGAATGTGTATGTAATACCATGCAACACAAGTGACACGACTAAAAAACAAAATAATATGGTTATAGCTACAGATAAAGAAATGAACTTTAGCAATACAAATGCAAAAATATATGATTTAAAAATAGATAAAGATGAAATAATATTGACAGATGATTACTGTCCGGTTGACACACTTATACCACAAGTTTAAAGGAGGAATTCAATTTGAGCAAGCTAGTATTAATAGATGGAAACAGTATAATGAATAGAGCATTTTATGGCATAATGGGAGGAAAAGCTCTAATGACAAGTGATGGTCTTTATACAAATGCTATATTTGGATTTTTAGCAATAATGTTTAAATTGATAGAAGATGTAAATCCTGAATATATGGTGGTTTCATTTGATTTAAAAGCACCAACTGCGCGTCATAAAATGTATGAAGGATATAAAGCTAACAGAAAAGGAATGCCAAATGAACTAGCAGAACAAATGCCAATTATTAAAGACATTTTAAAGGCAATGAATATTGACATTGTAGAAAAAGAAGGATATGAAGCAGATGATGTTTTAGGCACGCTTTCAAAATATGGTGAAGAACAAGGATTGGACGTGATAATTCTTTCAGGAGATCGAGATACATTCCAATTAGCAACAGACAAAGTTACAATTAGAATTCCAAGAACAAAAGGCGGTAAAACTGAAACAGAAGAATATGATAGAAATAAAGTTTTAGAAATATATGGAATAGAACCAGAGCAATTGAAGGATGTAAAAGGATTGCAAGGAGATTCTTCAGACAATATACCAGGTGTTCCAGGTGTGGGAGAAAAGACTGCCTTGACATTAATAAAAAAATATGGTACAATAGAGAGCCTTTACGAAAAAATAGAAAATAATGAAGATGATCTAAAGGGAAAACAGAGAGAAAAAATTGTCGACAATAAAGAATTAGCATTCCTTTCAAAAACACTAGGAACAATAAATTTAGAAGTGCCAATTAGTGACAGTTTAGAAAATTTTAAAGTTGAAGATTGGGATAGACCTAAAGTTTTAGAAATATTTAAACGTTTAAGATTTAATAAATATATTGAAAGATTTGGATTACGTGAAGAAGGAAAAGTCGAAAGAACAAAGATAAAGGAAGACGAAGGTAACCTTTCAAATATATTAGAAGCAACTGAAGAAGAAATAAAATCAAAAATAGTAAACGAAAAAAAATTAACATTTTATTTGGAAACAGAAACTGACTTAAATGAAGAAAAAATTATTAAAGAAAAAATCACATCTATAAGTATATATAATGAAGAAAAACAAGGATCTTACTATATAAATTTGAATCAAGAAAGTGATATACAAAATTGGAAAGAAATCCTTGAAAATGAATCTATAAAGAAGACAGGAATGAATCTAACAAAAGAATATATTTTACTAAAGCAAAATGATATAACCCTTAAAGGAATTGAATATGATATACAAATAGCTGCATATATTTTAAATCCATCAAACAATAAATTAGATATTGATAGATTATGTTTTGAATTCTTAGAAATTGATTTACCAGAATATTTACAAAACATAGGAGTAGGTAATGACGAAAATGAAAATAAGCAAATTAATTTATTTGATGATTTAAATCAAGATGAAAATACTAGTGTAAAAGAAAATAACAAAATGAAAAGTTGTGTATATGTTTCAGCAATATCAAAAATAAGAGATATAAGTTATAAAAACTTAAAAGAAATAAATGCAGTTGAATTGTTTGAAAAAATTGATATGCCAACTGTCGAAGTTCTTTCAGATATGCAATGGAATGGTATGAGAGTTGATGAACAAGAATTAGACAATTTTGGAAAAGAATTAACTCAAAAGATAGAAACAGTAACTAAAATTATTTATGAAATGGCTGGAGAAGAGTTTAATATAAACTCTACAAAACAATTGGGTGAAATTCTTTTTGAAAAGATGAAATTACCTGTATATAAAAAAACAAAAAGTGGATATGCAACAGATGTTGATGTTCTTGAAAAGCTAAAAAAGGATGACCCAATAATAGAGCAAATTTTGGAATATAGACAGTTAGTAAAATTGAATTCAACATATGTAGAAGGACTAAAACCATATATAAATCCAAAAACAAAAAGAATACATTCATTTTTCCATCAAACAATAACAGCAACAGGAAGAATAAGTTCAACAGAACCTAATCTACAAAATATTCCAACGAGATTTGAATTAGGAAAAAGAGTTAGAAAAGTATTTAGTCCTGACAAGGGCAAGAAATATCTTGATGCTGACTATTCACAAATAGAGTTAAGAGTATTAGCACATGTATCAGAAGATAAACATATGATAGAAGCTTTTAACAATAATGAAGATATTCACAAACAAGCAGCGTCAAAAGTATTTAGAACACCAATAGATGAAGTAAGCAAAGAACAGAGAAGTAATGCAAAGGCAGTTAACTTTGGAATTGTATATGGAATAAGTGATTTTGGACTTGCTAATCAATTAGGTATTCCAAGAAAAAAAGCCAAACAATATATAGATGAATATCTAGAGCAATATTCAGGAATAAAAGCTTTTATGGATGGAATTACTGAAAAAGCAAAAGAACAAGGATATGTTGAAACATTGTTTTCAAGAAGAAGATATATACCAGAATTAAAGTCTAATAATTATATGGTTAGACAATTTGGAGCAAGAGCTGCAATGAATACGCCAATTCAAGGAACAGCTGCAGATATAATGAAGATTGCAATGATTAATGTGTATAGAAGATTAAAAAAAGAAAATTTGAAATCAAAAATAGTATTGCAAGTACATGACGAAATGATGATTGAGGCAGACGAGAGTGAAATTGAAAAAGTCAAAGAAATCATGAAGACAGAGATGGAATCTGCAATTAAATTAAAAGTTCCACTAATTGCAGAAATATCAGAAGCGGATAATTGGTATGATTGCAAATAAAATTTGATTTGAAATAATAATACTGAATGCCACATGACTTTTAAATTTTGGAGATAAAAGACTAAAATAAGGAGAGAACATGATTGAAAAATAAAAAATTGTTGGCAATAATAATACTTCTAATAATTGCTTTAATTGTGACAACAGGATTAATATTTAAAAATCAATTATTAAGAATTATATATCCTAAAAAGTACATTGATATTATAGAAAAATATTCGCAGGAATATAATATAGATGATTGTTTAATATTAGCAATAGTAAAGTCTGAAAGTAATTTTAAATCAGATGTAGAGTCACACAAAGGAGCAGTAGGATTAATGCAACTAATGGAAAATACTGCATTAGAAATTGCTCCCGAAACAGAAGAAATAAAGGAAGAAAATGTAAGGCAAAACTTGTTAGATTCAGAAATAAATATAAAACTAGGAACAATGTATTTAAAAACGCTAATAGATAAATACAATAGTGTTGAATTAGCTTTAACAGCGTATAATGCTGGAACTGGAAATGTAGACAAATGGATAGAACAAGGAATTATACAAAAAGATGGTAGTAATATAGAAATGGTTCCATTTAAAGAAACCAATAAATATGTAAGAAGTATTTTACGTGACTATAAAATATATAAGGAAATTTATTGAGGAGGTAGACTATGAAAATAAAATACAATGGTGACATAAAAGAAATCGAAAAACCAGAGAAAATAAGTAAAATATTTGAAAAAGAAATAAAAGAAAGCGAATATCCTATAATAGGAAGTATAGTAAATAATGAGTATAAAAATTTACAAGATGTAATAAGAGAAGATTCAGAAGTTGAATTAATAAATTTAGCTTCAAAAGAAGGAATGAAGATGTATAGAAGAACTCTTGTATATATCGCTTGTAAAGCAGTAGAAGAATTGTATGCACCGCTTAAACTATATGTTAATTATCAACTTTCAAGTGCTATGTTTTGCAAAATAGATAAAACTGATAATACTGACGAAATGATAAAAAACATTCAAAATAGAATGAAAGAAATAGTAGAAGCTGACATGGAAATAAAAAAGGTTGTAATGACTAAAGAAGAGGCTAAAGAATTTTATGACAGAGAGCAAACGTTCAAAGGAAAATTACAATATGAATTAGAAAGCAACGAAGAAATTACTATGTATTATTGTGGTGATTATTATAATTATTGTTATGGTACTTTAGGAGATAGAACGGGAATTACAAAAATATTTAAACTTGAAAAATATAAAGATGGATTTTTGATAAAATATCCAAATTCTAAGAATCCTTTTAAGATACCAAGAGATATAAAGGAGAAAAAACTTGCATGGGGATTTGAGGAGTATAAAGAGATACATAAGATCTTAAATTTGGGATCTTTGCATCGTTTGAATAAAGTTATCAGAGATGGACAAATAAAAGATACAATAATGCTTGCTGAAGCTTTACATGAAAAGAAAATTGCCCAAATAGCAGATAATGTTGCTAGAAATAAAGATATAAAAATGGTACTAATTGCAGGACCATCATCTTCAGGAAAAACAACATTTGCTCAACGTTTAGGAATTCAACTTCGTCTTAACAAAATTACACCTGTAACAATATCAGTTGATAATTATTTTGTTGAAAGAGAGCAAAATCCAAAAGATGAGAATGGAGAATATGATTTTGAATGTATAGAAGCAGTAGATACAAAACTTTTCAATGAACATCTATTAAAACTATTAAACGGTGAAGAAATAGAAGTTCCAAGATTTAATTTCCTTGTTGGAAAAAAGGAATATAAAGGTGATAAATTAAAATTAGAAGAAGGACAAATTCTTGTTATTGAAGGAATTCATTGTTTGAATGATAAGTTAACTTCACAAATTCCAAAAGAACAAAAATATAAAGTTTATGCTAGTGCTTTGACAGTATTGAATATAGATAGATATAATAGAATATCAACAACAGACACAAGGCTAGTAAGAAGAATAGTCAGAGATCATCAATTTAGAGGATATTCAGCTGAACATACTATACACACATGGCCAACAGTAAATAGAGGAGAAGAGAAAAATATTTTTCCATATCAGGAAGAAGCAAATAGCGTATTTAATACATCATTAATATATGAATTATCAGCTCTAAAACCAATTGTTATGCCATTATTAAAAGAAATACCAAATACTGTTAAAGAGCATGCAGAAGCACAGAGATTAATTAATGTATTAAAGTATTTTGAAGAAATACCAAATGAAATAATCCCAACAAATTCAATACTAAAGGAATTTACAGGCGGAGGAAATTTTAAATATTAAACAGGAAGGAGAAAGTTAGCCTAAAAGGGCTAACTTTGATTTAGTAAAATGGAAAGTAAAACATTCACAGAAATAGATGAAGAATTTAAATGTGAAAATTGTGGTCGTCAAGTTAAAAAACTTGGCTATTCCTGTAGAAATCATTGTCCATATTGTTTACATTCAAAACATGTAGATAAAAATCCAGGAGACAGAGAAGAGGAATGTCATGGAGATTTAGAACCTATAGGAATTGAAATAAGCTCTAAAAAAGGTTATGTTATAATTTTTAAATGTAAAAAATGTGGTGCAATAAGAAGAAATAAAGCTGCAAAAGATGACAATATGGATCTAATAATAAAACTTAGTAGTAATAATTTAATATAATTCTTATAAGAAACCTAAGCAAAAAACTAATTTTGCTTAGGTTTTATAAGTTTTCTATTATTTGATTTATTTCGTCTACAGTTTCATATAGTATATCTATGCGAGCTACATCTATGTCATAGTCTAAAGGGGAGATAGATAAATCTCTATAGTTATATACAGTTGTTACTGCTTGAATGTTATCAGGAATAAGCGGAAATTTTGCTTTCATACGGTCTTGCAAATAGAATTTATTTGAAGAATTACATTTTGCAGAACAATTTGGATAGCATTTTGTAGCTTCACCTAAAACACAGTAATTCATATTTAATACAGGAATTTTTCCATATACAATTAATTCTTTTTTGATTGAGCTATTGGTACATAAATATGTAATAGACTTTTTATCTAATTCAGGTGAAATAGTAAATGTACTAAGTCCGAAATCTTTAATTAAATCTATGCTCAAATGATTAAAGACATTAAATGTAAAATTAGCGATAAAGTCTAAATTATTATTTTTAAAACCTTCCATAAATAAAATATTGGAAAGATTTGAAAATACAAAACCTTTAATATTATAATTTTGTAAACTTTTACTAATGTTTTGGGATAAAATATTTTTATAGTTTGCTTTTATTATTGTTGGCAAGAATATATACAAATTAAATCTTTCTGAAAGCTGTTTTAAAAGTGATTCATACTTTTTGATAGAGAAATATTTTAAAGGTATGTATAATTTATCAACATTATGAAGCTTTGAATAATCTTGAGACAAATCCAATACATTTAGTAATAAAGCAATTTTATAATCATCTTTACATCTTTTTTGTTTTGAAGATTTTATATCTTTTACTTTTTTATCTAAAATTCCAAAAGTACCATGAATTAAATTTTCATCACAAGTTCTTCTTATATTATTTTTTGCATACTTTTCAACTTTTTTTAATGCAACTCGACGTAATTCATTTAAGCTACTAATTTTAGGAAGAAATAAATTATCATCTAAATCTACAATTATATTTTTAAATTCATAAGCGGTATCAGTTGTTTTTCCAATTTGAATTTCTACACGTTCTTTTGTTAAAGGCTGATTTTTTGCTTCTACAGGTTTAGTATCTTCCATTGAATATGTAATATTCAAATAACTATATGCAGGAATGTCATCTCCAGAAGTTATATTAATTTTAATATCTTCATTTTTCTTTATAGTCACACGACAATTTAATAAGATTTTTCTATTTTCAACTTTCATACTGATATTAGATATATTAGACAATTTCTTTGATGACATTTTATAAATTTTATCTCCTAAATTAATATCACCACGCATGCGTCCAATTTCAACTGTTTGGCCAGGATTTCCACGAGTAATATTTTTTCCGTTTTCCATTAATTCAGAAATAGTATAAATTCCAGTTTCATTTTCTAAAGAAATAGTATCACCAATAACTAAAGTTTCATTTAACTTAACTGTAATATATCTGTCCTTTGTGTATTTTTCAACTATTCCTAAAAACAATCCCATATGATTTGGTTTATCTTTACAAATCAGATGCATGTTAGGATGATTATCAAGATGTCCGTATGAAGATTGACCTCTATTGAAAACTTGTAATAAGTGCTTTTTATCTACTTCCTCGATTTCATAAGGATTATTTGAATAAGCTAAATTTATATATTTTTTATAAATTCTTGTAACTGTTGAAACATAAGTTGGAGATTTCATTCGACCTTCAATTTTAAAACTTGTTACACCAGCTTCTATCAACTGAGGAATATAGTCTAAGCCACAAAGGTCACGTGCACTAAGCAAATATCCATTATCAAGAGTATTTAAGTTCTTGCCATCAGATTCTAATAGAGTATATGGTAATCTACAAGGTTGGGCACAGTATCCTCGATTTCCAGAACGACCGCCAATCATAGCTGAAAATAAACATTGTCCAGAGTAAGAAATACAAAGTGCACCATGAATAAAACATTCAATTTCAATATTTGAATGTTGACAAATATATACAATATCATTAATAGAAAGTTCACGAGATAAAACGACTCTTTTGAAACCAAGTCTTTCTAATTCTAAAACACCTTGTAAATTATGAATAGACATTTGAGTGCTTGCATGTATATCTAAATCTGGAAATGAATCTATAAGTAATTTTCCTAGACCTATATCTTGAACAATTATAGCATCAATTCCATATTCATAAGCTCTTTTTGCTAATTCAAAGCTTTCCTTTAATTCATCATCCTTGATTAGAGTATTTAAAGTTAAGTGTGTTTTTACTCCACGTAGTTTTGCGTAAGTAATAGCTTTCTTTAATTCAATATCATTAAAGTTGGTAGCAAAAGCACGAGCACTAAAATTTTCAGATCCGAAATAAACGGCATCAGCACCATTTTGAACAGCGCCTTTTAAAGAATCAAAATCACCAACAGGGGATAATAATTCGACCATAAAATTTCCTCCACGATTTTTATTTGTTGCTAACATTTTAGCATATTTTATACCTATTTTCAAGGGAAGTGATTTATGTATAAAAATAGACAATAAAAATATTAAAAAATTGCTTTAAAGGGTTGCAAAAAAGGTGCAATAAATGGTATAAATATAGTATAAACATTTTTAGGAGGAACATAAGATGAAAATTAGTAAATTAAGAGAGCAAAAAGGTGTAACGCTAATAGTGTTAGTTACAATAATTATAATATTATTAATATTGGCAGGAGTTAGTGTTGCAATGTTATCCGGAAATAATGGAATTATAAGTAATGCATTTAAAGCAAGATCAGATAATACTGTTGGAGATGATATAGAGCAAATTAGAGCATCATATTCTGCAGAAAAAATGAATTTAATGAGAAAGGCTAATGGAGAAGATTATACAGTAACAGCAGAAGCTTTAAAAGGACGATTAATAGCTGACTTACATTTAGATGATGATACAAATTTGTCAATAAGAAGTGTAACTAGCGAAGATATAGAAGCTTCTAGAAATACTGGAGATTCAAATGATGAAGTAATACCTGAGGGGTCACTAAGAGTAACAATGCCTAGTAAAAAAACATATATAGTGGATTCTGATGGAAATACTAAATTATTATCTGATTACATGTCTTAAAATTATATAAGTTTAAAAATATGAAATTTAAATTTATATGTTTTAAGCTTGTGCAATTTTAAGTTAATAAAGTTTGACATACATGGAAGTACTAGATATTCTAGTACTTTTTAAATCGAAAGGAGAAAGACAATGAATTTTATAGAACAAATAAAAGAAAGAGCAAAAAAGGAGATTAAAACAATAGTATTACCAGAAGCAGAAGATATTAGAACGCTAGAAGCAACAAATATGGTAATAAAAGAAGGATATGCAAAGATTATTTTAATAGGAAATGAAGAAAATATTAGAAAAAAAGCAGAAGAAAATGATATAGATATAAGTCAAGCTAAGTTAATAGATCCTAAACAATCCACAAAATATGATGAATATGTGCAAAAGCTATATGAATTAAGAAAAGAAAAAGGAATGACTGTGGAAAAAGCTAAAGAGTTAGTATTAGACCCAATACATTTCGGTATGATGATGTTAAAAAATGAAGATGCTGATGGACTAGTTTCGGGAGCTGTTCATTCAACAGCAGATACTTTAAGACCAGCATTACAAATTTTAAAAACAGCTCCAGGAACGAAATTAGTTTCAGCATTCTTTGTAATGGTGGTGCCAGATTGTAAATATGGCACTGATGGAACATTTATATTTGGAGATAGTGGACTAAACCAAAACCCAAATGCAGATGAATTAAGTGAAATAGCTATTTCTTCAGCTAAGAGCTTTGAACAACTAGTAAAAGAGAAGGCTAAAGTAGCAATGCTTTCATATTCAACATATGGTAGTGCAAAGTCAGAATTAACTGAAAAAGTGATAGAAGCTACAAAGCTAGTAAAAGAAAAAAATTCAGAACTTATTGTAGATGGAGAATTGCAATTAGATGCAGCAATAGTACCAGAAATTGCAGAATCGAAAGCACCAGGAAGTCCTATTGAAGGAAATGCAAATGTACTTATTTTTCCAAACTTAGATGCAGGGAACATTGGATATAAGCTAGTTCAAAGACTTGCAAAAGCAGAAGCTTATGGACCACTTTGTCAAGGAATTGCAAGGCCAGTTAATGACTTATCTAGAGGATGTAGTAGCAAAGATATAGCTGGAGTTATTGCTATTACAGCTGTACAAGCACAATTTTAAAAGTAATCAACATTTTACTTCGTTAAGTTTCGGTCATCAATAATAAAATATATAAAAATAGTCACGAGTTAAGTGGCGGAATGGAGAAAATTATGAAAATACTAGTATTAAATTCGGGAAGTTCATCATTAAAATATCAAGTAATTGATATGGAAACAGAAAAAACATTGACTTCAGGATATTACGAAAGAGTAGGAAGTAATGAAGCTTTCTTAAAATACAAAGTAAATGGAGAAAAAATAAAAATAGAAAAAGGAGTAAAAGACCACGCTGAAGCTTTAAAGGTAGTAATGGAACAATTATTAGATGAGAAACACGGGGTTATAAAAAGTTTAGATGAAATTGATAGCATAGGTCATAGAATAGTTCATGGAGGAGAAAGATTTAGTTCATCAGTACTAATTACAGATGAAGTATTAAAAGCAATCGAAGATTGCGCAGAATTAGCGCCACTACATAATCCAGCAGGAATTTTAGGAGTAAAAGCATGTCAAAAGCAAATGCCAGGAAAACCAAATGTAGCAGTATTTGATACAGCATTTCATCAAACATTACCTAAAAAGAGATACATTTATCCAATTCCATATAAGTATTATGAAAAATATGGAGTTAGAAAGTATGGATTCCATGGTACGTCACATATGTATGTTGCAAATAGAGTAGCAGAAATAATTGGAAAGCCAGTTGAAGAATTAAAAATAATAAATTGTCATATAGGTCAAGGGGCAAGTATATGTGCAATTGAAAATGGAAAGTCAGTTGAAACAAGTATGGGATTAACACCTGTTGCAGGAATTCCTATGGGATCACGTTCAGGAGATTTAGACCCATCAGTTTTGACATACATAATGAAAAAAGAAAATATGTCAGTGGAAGAAGCTGATAATTTAATAAATAAAAAATCAGGATTGTTAGGTATTTCAGGAGTATCTGCTGATAATAGAGATATTGAGCAAGAAGAAGCAAAAGGAAATGAAATGGCTCATTTAGCTTTAGAAAATTATCACTATCTAATTGCAAGTTACATAGCAAGATGTGCAGTTGCAATGAATGGTGTTGATGTAATAACTTTCACAGCAGGAGTTGGTGAAAGAGGACCTGAATCACGTTTAGAAATTTGTAAACAACTTGGATTTATGGGAGTGAAATTGGATGAAGAAGCAAATTTAATTAGAGCAGAAGAAGCAAAAATATCTGCATATAATTCAAAAGTTCTTGTATATGTTGTACCAACAAATGAAGAACTAATGATAGCAAAAGAAACCCAAAAAATTATTTCAAAATAACGAGGTGGGGGAGACCTCAATACTAAGAGGCAAGTATGTTTAAGAGAAATGGAAAGGAATAGAAAAATGAAAATATTAGTACTAAATTGTGGAAGTTCATCATTAAAATATCAACTAATAGATATGGAAAATGAATCATTATTAGCTTCAGGAAAATATGAGAGAATTGGAGAAAAAGAAGCTTTCTTAACACATAAAGTAAATAATCAAAAAATAAAAATAGAAAAGTCAGCTTTTAACCATACAGAGGCAATAGAAATTACATTAAAACAATTAACAAATCCAGAATATAAAGTTATAGATGATTTAACTGAAATAAATGCAATAGGACATAGACTAGTTCATGGAGGAGAAAAAATAGCAGATTCAGTTATTATTGACGATAGTGTTGTTGAAGTATTAAAACAATGTGAAGATTTAGCACCATTACACAACCCAGCATGTATATTAGGAATAGAGGCATGTCAAAAGGTAATGCCAAATACTCCAATGGTAGGGGTATTTGATACGGCATTCCATCAAACAATGCCTAAAGAAAGATATATTTATCCAATTCCATATAAATATTATGAAAAATATGGAGTTAGAAAATATGGATTCCATGGTACATCACACAAGTATGTATCTCAAAGGATTGCTGAAATAATGGGACGTGAAGACTTAAAAGTAGTTACATGTCACTTAGGACAAGGTTCAAGTCTATGTGCAATAAAAAATGGAAAATCAGTTGAAACAAGTATGGGATTAACACCAATAGCTGGAATTCCAATGGTTACACGTTCAGGAGATATGGATCCTTCTGTATTAACTTATTTAATGAAAAAGGAAGGAATTTCTGCAACAGATATTGAGGACATTTTAAATAAAGAATCTGGTTTAGCTGGAATGTCAGGACTAGCACCAGATTTTAGAGAAATCGAAGAAAAGTCAGTTTCAGGAGATGAAAAGGCACGTTTAGCTATTAATAAATTTAATTATTCAGTTGCAAGCTATGTAGCAAAATGTGCAGTAGCAATGAATGGTATGGACGTATTAATTTTTACAGGTGGAGTAGGTGAAAACCAAATTAATATAAGGAGAGACATTTGTAAACAATTAGAATTTATGGGTGTCGAAATTGATGAAGATAAAAATAATATGAGGGGTGAAGAAAAAGAAATCTCTACACCTACATCAAAAGTTAAGATATATGTAATACCAACAAATGAAGAATTAATGATAGCAAGAGAGACTGTTAGATTGATTTGATATGTAACAGAAACGTAATACAAATGAAACAAAATTGTAAATATAATATATATAACTTTGCTTGAAAATAGAGGCTAAATATGTTAATATAATTTTAGATTAAATGTTTAAAGGAGGTAGCAATTTTGGCTAGTGAACAAAAGAATAAAAATAGTGCTAATACTAAAAAGAATAATAAAAAATATACAAATAGACCATTAGTGGTACTTGTAATTGTTTGTATAATTGCAGTAGGTGTAATGTATTGGTTAAAAAATAGTGGAACAAAAGAAGTAACAAAAACAAGTAGTAGTGGAGTAAGTGACACAACAATATCTCAAGAAGAAGATAATACGCAATCAGGAGAAGGTGCGCTTATTGATATGGAAAATACGACGAATGCAAAAATAGAAGATGGAAAAAAAATAAATACATCAAATGAGTTATATACAGAAAAAACTTTTAAAGGAATGAATATAAAAGATATAAAGTTGCAAACTGAAGATTATATTTCAAACTTTACAGCAACTGTAGAAAATAATTCAGGAACTGATTATGAAGGTGGACCAATTACTATAGTATTTACAAACCAAGATGGATCAGAATATTCAAGATTAAAAAGTCTATTACCAGCTATAAAGAATGGAGAAACTAACGAAATTACTGCAAGTACAACATCAGATATAATTAATGCATATAATTTTTCAATTGAATAATAATAATTATAAAAGCCTTCTCAGGTATAAAACATGAGAAGGTTTTTTTGCGTATAACAAGATTAAGTTGCCTTGATTCGTAGGGGTATAAATCAACAT